>JAJBVE010000047.1 GCA_020859995.1 Clostridiales bacterium | reverse complement strand
TTGGAAAAAATCGGGAATTCGTGCAGGCTTCAGCTTTTTATTCTTTGCCGCTGATGCTGCGCCTTTTTTGTTGCTTTTACAATGCGGATGCGTTATAATCCGAGATCACAATTGGTTTTGCATTGTTGCCATTGTAAAAGGAGGCGGTTACGGATGATTTACCTGACAGGGGATACGCATACGGAATGGATGAAGCGCCTGGCGTTCGGCTCTTTTCCGGAGGGGCGTACGATGACGAAGGACGACTATGTCATTATCCTGGGTGATTTCGGCATCTGGGAGGATACCCCTGACGAGAGATACCGTCTGGACTGGCTGGATAAGCGCCCGTTTACGACGTTATTCTTAGATGGGAACCACGAGAATTTTGACCGCCTGTACAGCGACGAGTTCCCGATTGTACCGTTCGCAGGCGGAACGGCACAGCTGATCCGTCCGTCGGTTCTGCATCTTATGCGCGGGGAAGCTTATATGCTGGAAGACAAAGTTTTTTACGTGTTCGGCGGCGCATCGAGCCATGATATCACGGACGGTATTTTACAGAAAGGCGATCCGAGGATTAAGATCTGGAACAGGGAGTACGGGATGGGTGAGCGTGTATACCGGTTCCGCATTGAGCTTGAAACCTGGTGGAAGCAGGAGCTGCCTTCGGAAGCTGAGATTGCCCATGGCCGTGAGATACTGGATAAATTGGGATGGAAGGCTGATTATATTTTAACGCACTGCATACCGAATGAGATAAAAACGTTAGTTGATCCGGAACGGGATGAATCAAACGTTTTGATGGATTTCCTGCAGGAGGTTTACGAAAAAGCAGAATTTAGCCATTGGTTCTTTGGGCATTACCATATGGACGAAGATGTGACTGGGAAAATGCATGTCGTATACAAGCAGATACGCAGATTATGCTGACGGAAAAGAGAGGATCATATGTGTAATATAGATACGTTACGTAATGCCCTGCTGGGGATGGAGCAGCCGTCTCAGTGGTTTGACAGTCTCATAGAAGTCGGCGGTTTAGCTGAATCCTATCCAGAGGTCGCGGTGCTTGCAGGTGTCCCACAGGATAAAAAGCACCATCCTGAAGGGAGTGTTTACATCCATACGATGATGGTCGTCGATTACGCAGCGTCGGTACGGGATCAGGCCGTGAGGCCGCTCCCGTTCATGCTGTCAGCGCTGTACCATGACCTGGGTAAGGCCGTGACGACTCAGACAGAAAAAGACGGCAGGATACATTCTTACGGGCATGAGGAAGCCGGGATCTCGATTGCCGAAGGACTGCTGCGACGCATCGAAGCGGATGACGATACGGTGTGCTACGTAAAGAACATGGTAAAGCTGCACATGCTGCCGAACAAGAAGTATAGTTCCGGATCGAGAATCAAATCAACGAACCAGATGTTTGACGAGGCTGTCTGTCCGGAAGACTTATTGTTATTATCCGAAGCCGATCATTTCGGACGGCTGAATCCGCAGCCGTATGACGATTGTCGGGCATGGCTGCGAGACAGGCTAGATACATACCATAAGACGATGGCGATGCCGTATGTCACGGAAGAGGACTTAATCAGCTACGGAGCCAAAGAAAGCGATCTGGAAGAATTGCTGGCATACTCGCACAAGCTGCGGGTGTCCGGAAATACAAAAGAATCTGTGGAGAAGGCAGCAAAGGCAGTATTGCGGAAGAAGCGTAGGATGCCGTAAGTTGGCGGTATTTACGGTATAAACTGAACTTTATCAGTATACGGGAGAGATGCCCTGCTCATATAGCAAAAGTAAAGGCGGACGGGACGGCCTGCTTTCCCTATTGGGGGACGGTAAACTACCATAGCATGACCGGTGGAATCATATCCGGTACGCTGTCCATAAGAATAATACAGCCATCCGGTTATGTCTTGCCGGGTGGCTGATTTATTGCCGTTTTGCTTTTTCTGCGCGCCTTGCAAATATCGCGCGGATCTTTTCGGGGTCCCGTACCGGTGCTTCGACAGGCTCCGAGGGCGTCCATTTCGGCTGATTGGATGCAATCTCTAATGCTTCCGCAAATTTTTCCGCTGTTTCTTTGTCCGTGATCGTGAAATTGGCAAAGATACTTGACTTGGCCATGCGAACACCTTCTTTCTGTGATTGTCCGGAACATAGTATACGCAATCTTGAAGAAAAAATCAACTGGGCGGATAGCTGTGATGGTAAAAAAGCAGCGGAAGAGATGCTTTGGAAGGAGACTGGCGGGGGAGAGCGCTGACGGCGAAAAAAACAGCCGTAGGGAACTATTAGTCCCACGGCTGTTTTTGCCCCTGTTGCTTTTCAGGGGCTCCCCCGCATCCAGATTCAGTAACTGCTTAATTTAACTCGGCTGTTTCCCTGTTTATCAGCCTCAACCAATGCTGCCTCAGCTCACGATAATCCTTGTGGCGCTTGTGAAATCCATGTCATAGGTGCCTTTGCTGTAATTTTTCGGCTTGGTCGTATATTTATACGATATCATGAGGATATCCCCGCTTTTCAGGGTGACCTTCGAGCCGTTTTTAACCGTTTTTATCTTGTCATTTCTCATCAGCTCGATGCTTACCAGCTTCCGCCCGGATTTCATCTTGACGGAGATCTTAACGGCCGTGGAAGGTTTCGCAATTGTCACGTTCACATTCGCGTTGGCTTTTGAAGTATAATCCTTCCCGCCGATGCTGACCTTGCTGTAATCGCTTGCTTTCTTAAACGTAACTTTGCAGGTCAGGGTATAGGTCTTCCCATTCTGCTTCACCTTGATTGTGATTTTTGCCGATGTTCCCGGCTTCATGGTATTTGCCTCGCTGTCGCCGATGGATACGGATTTTATCCCGGTGCCGTCATTGTTCCAGCGGCTGAACACATAAAGCCCGTCCTTATTGCTTTTCACGCTTGTGATTTTGGCGGAAGAGGAGAGGTTTTTAATGTAGATCTCGCGGGAAAGCGTAGTAGCTTCGTAGTATCCGTCTCCCCAGCTTTGCACGTATACCGTCTGCGTTTTTTCGCAGGACGGGGCTTTGCTTGCGGCGCTCGCCTTCACGGACGGGACACAAAGCAGGACGAACAGGCTTAAAAACATAATACAGATAGCTGATTTAGAGGTTTTTCTCATTTCATATTTCTCCCTTCGAATTTTTATGGTTTTATGGATTCCGTGGACGCGGATGGGTTCGGCATATATACAGCCGGGGGAAGGCTGTGTTTAGGACATGGCGGGAATCATCTTCCCATGAATATCCTGCTCCGAAGCGTTGTGTAACTCGAAATATTTCTTTATTATTGTATCTATTTGATGGCTTCTACTGATAAGCCAACACGTGGGTTTAAACAATTGCCCGCTATTGATTAGCAAACATGCTACACAAATCGCGTTAACTGATTTGCGTGAGACTTTTTGAGGAAGAAAAATCAATATAATCGATGGATGCCACCCAACCGGTTTCGGTTGCTGGGCACACGGAATAATAATTTGTAGTATCACCTATGGTAAGGCGGCAGCGATAATGCCATCTGGACCAATAAAATTTCGCAGTCCCAAGATCATAGTCACTATAACAGTTGTGGATATCGTCAAGTTCTGCACGGTAGCAGCCACGGTCTCGGATTTCCCTTTGTCAAGTACCACCGTGAATGTGTTGTACTTCAGGGAACTGCTGGTCGTGACGATTAGGTAGATCTTCTTTACCAGCTTTCCGTCGGAATCATAGCATTTTAAGGTGGTGGTGCCCTTCTTGATGCCGGTGATAGTTATTACATAATTTTTGTCATTATCGACCTGTCATTCATGTTAAGCATGGTAATACTCTCAAGTTCGCCTGTCCAATGAGTAGGGCAGGCGGAGATTATCCTAATATCAGACCCAATACCGATTTTTACTTTACAATGCATGTTCTTCCAGTCATCAGTATCCCCATAACAATTGTGAATATAGTCAAATTCACCAAGCCGTTCTGCGATCTTCGTCAAGGCAGCAGGCGATATACAGGAATCCCAGCGTTTTGTAACAAAATATGGTCCTTGTGGATAACCAGCTAAAGCGCAAAGATATCCATTATAGTTAAGCAAATATGTAAACCCGGATTTAAGATCGCTTTCGAGATATATACAAATAGAGTCCATTTTTTCAAAAGGATCCATATCGCTTGTAGTGCATTTTGAGATAACACTGTCAATCCATTCTGATTCCGCCTTATCATAATCCAGTATATTGACGGTTACGGATGCTACCTTCTTAGCTCTACCAGTGGTTTCTCCGTATTCTATTAGATATAAATTACATTCTCCAGAATACCAAAACGTAACAGTACCCACATATCCTCCCGGAACCGAACGGAAAGCAGTCGATTCCGACTGATAGTTCAAATATGGAATATCATCATAGCAAGTCGCAGAAGTATATACTTCTATTTTTAAAGAATTTTGAACAAGATCACCGTCCAGGTTGAAGGAACTCGGATCTGGATTGTCTGTCTTGATATACACGGGATAATCACATCTGTTGTAAAGTTTTTCATTTGGGCCAATCAGGTATACCTCATAACTGTATCCGGGGTAAGAATCTTCTATAGTGATTTGTTTATTCAAGTTCATAACTACTTTCCCGTCGTATGAGATCTTCGCTGTAATTGTTGCCGCTCCGGCTTTTTTCGCGGTAATTTTCCCTTTGCTATCCACACTCGCCACAGGTTGATTTGAGCTGGAATAGGACACTGAGCAGCCAGACGGAACCGTGGCAGCTACTGTAGCGCTTTTTCCTACCGTAATTTCGATCGCGGATGTGTCATAGCTGACAACAACTATCTTCTTCTTAAAAGTCTTGGCACACTTTCCTTTATAATATACCTTTGCGGTGATTGTGGCTGTGCCTGCTTTCTTTGCGGTAATCTCCCCCTTGCTGCTCACAGTTGCTACGCTGGTCTTTGAACTAGAATATTCTACCGTGCATCCGCTTGGAACAACAGCTGTAACTGTTTTTGTTTTGCCTTTGGCTAACACTTTTGCGGATGTATCATAGCTGACTACAAACACCTTCCTTTTAAAGGTCTTGATTACTTTTCCTTCATAATATATTTTCCCGGTGATCGTATCCGTGCCAATCTTGTACGCAGTAATCTTTCCTGTCCTGCGGTTTATAATTGCCGTGCTGGAATCTGAAATAGAATATTCTACTGTACATCCGTTCTGCACTGTAGCGGTAATTGTTTTCGTTTTGCCTTCGGCAAGTACAACTGCAGAAGTGTCATATTTAAATGAACTACTATCTGTAACGATCAGCTTGACTTTCGTGGTCAGCTTTCCATTGGAATCGTAGCACTTTATTGTAGCCGTTCCTTTTTTTACACCTGTTACGGTATATTTCTTCGTGGATTTCTTCTTCACAGTCGCAACTTTTTTGTTTGATGACGTGACCTTCGCGTAGCCGCTGAGCGTGTAACTCTTGCCCTTCGTGAGGGACTTGACATCTGTTTCCGTCGCAGCTTCCGCTGTGACGGTGCCTGTTGCTGCGGTGAACGGCATATCCGCGGGCGCGAAGAGGCAGAGTGTTACAAGAAGCATCAGCATCAAAGCGCGCAGTGGTTTTGCGTGGGCTTCTTTTTTCATATTTTTCCCTTTCTTAATATCAGGGTAGTGTCAAATCCTACCCTATATTTAGTGCCTAAATCCTATAGAAACCTT
>JAJBVE010000162.1 GCA_020859995.1 Clostridiales bacterium | reverse complement strand
CGGCATCTGGGAGTCTCCCCAGCTCTGCTGGGGGATTTATACTGTTTCATTAAGGATCTGCTTAATCCTGTACCTAGGACGTCTTTCACTGCTTTCAAGATCAAGATACAGGCAGGCAGATTTTTGAGCCTCAAAGCCAAGAAAATCCCTCCCCTGACAGATACACAGACACATGTCCAGGCACATATAGCTTTTGTACGACTTTGGCGGACCTCCAAAGAGACAAACACCTATAGGCAGCAGCCCTTCCACCGCATACTCCGGATCTGGAATATCCATTTCCAGCAGTTCTTTTGCATTAACCATAGCAAATTTTGCTGACTTCTTCCCTTTGGCAGAATCAAAGTTAGCCGTAGCCTTCTCTGATTTCACCGGATTGCATACCGTAGCATGAGCTTCAGGAATCTGAAAATCTGTTCCAGTTTTGTTTACGTCTGCTACAGCTATTCCTTCATCAACTGCGACCTTTTCCTCCTGCCGATCTGAAATTGCTGCATAATGCCTGTTGCTGAGCGTTTTTCCTTCCTCGTTACTTTGCGGCATGAACTCCTTGACTACCGACGCATAATAAACCCGTGCCTTCATGCATCCTATTTTCTCCAATTTACACAAAGCTTCTTCCGCATAACCAGGATATATTAACTCATAACTGTAAATGATCCAAAAGACCCGCTTTGTCAGGTCCATTCCCGGCTTTATGCTTTCCAATAATTCGTCTTTGTCAATCAATACATTCAACTCCTTTCTAATAAGAATCCCTTCTGGATTATTTGCCTACGTAATTAGTATGTCCGATTTTTGGGAGCCGGGAAAAATTTGGCCGGTTTTACAATAAAAATTTTCAATTTTCGATAATAAATTATGCCTGCAATGGTTGATGGGCACATGAAATCTGACAGAAATATTAGAAAAGCCCAGAACAACATTTATCTACGCCATACACGGATCTTCTTTTACAACGCACAGTCAGAATGCAAAAGATATATTTCACTAACCCTGATTAACAGCATCCCTAAAGTGGTATACTGTCGAATGAAAAGTCAACGTAACCTTTTTTCCATGCATTAATCCCTCATTTTTATCCTATCCGGCTATTGACTTCGCTAATTGATAGTGCTATGCTTTGCCAGATCAATGCAAATAACGTTGAGCAAAACGATTCTAATTATACTTCAACGGTCTAAAGAAGGGCTTCAATGCACAAACATGCATCATAGCCCTTCTTTTTCATCTGGAATCTGTTAATAAAACTTCAGTTCTTCTTTTAAGAGATTTTGTTGTGTGATTTCCTCTCGAATTTCTCCTTTACCACATATTCTTCCGGTTTCTGAAATAAGATAATGCCATTACACATAATCGGTTGCCAGTAATGCCGAAGTATCACATCTGAATCTCCCTTGTTTTTGTAAGAAACATGATGAAACATTTCTTCAAACGCCAACATCGGAATGTCCTTATATGCGCTCTTTGCTTTTTCCTCATCAAAATTACAGGGTTCAACATATCCTTGACAGTTTTCTTTCCCAAGAAAGATCTCTCTCCTACCTCCTTTTTTGATGGATCTTACGGCTATTTCCTGGTGTTTTTTTACATTCCTGTCTCCAGCCATATCCGGACGAGCCATATTCCATTCAAAATGCGCTTTCACAAGATAGCAGACATCCCGTAAGTATGTATACTGAACTGATTTGCAGCTTCCGGTATACTTATTCACCTGAAGTTCATTGCGCCTTTCCATCTGAATAGGGTTCATCACACAAACAGCGTCAATAAGCCACGTGATCGTGGGCTTCCAGTAAGAATTTTCCACAATCCCCCTCAAAGCTTCATATGTAGGGATCGGTTTGGAAATCATTTCTGTTTCTTCTTTAGAACAGTTTCCCGGAAAAAAAGCTTTTTCACCACTTACCTTAAATTCTACCTGCGAACCAAACATAAATTCAATTTTCTCCTTTCTTCAAATCAACATTTCAAGTCTGCAAATTCCGGACAGACTGGGCTATTCGATACAATTCAGCCACGCCATTTTGCCGGAATTTGCATCAGCTTTTTGGAAAGACAAATCTCTTGTACCAGAGCGCTACTGATTTTAACCTGCGCTGGTTGCCAGATGCCAGACATTCTTCAGGAATGTCTTCACTGCATCTACATCAAGCCCACTATAGTTTCTGCAGATACAAGGGCTCCATAACTCTGCATGTGATTCAGGGTCCATTGCTTCTTTTTCAAATAAAAAGATATCCTCGAACCAATCAAACAGTTCATCCCGGTCCATGGCGGCACAAACCTTATCATATTCAGATACTTCCCTTCCGCACACCGCCTCAAACTCCTCCAGTGTCAGGAACCTCGCAGCCCATACTTCTGCCTCACACGCATTAAGCGGCAGCACTTCTGTTTCAAAAGGCAGCTCATCCGGATGATCCATAGTTCCAAAGATCATCGGCGTCACAATGCCATGGTTCCCATAAATGAAATACTCTCCATCCTCACCCTCATAGAGTTCTTCGTAGGGCGTATCACAAAGTCCCTCGCCTCCTTCCACAAGGTCTTCTGCAAAAACACACGGGATCGTATTCTCCCACCGGCCAACGCATGTTGCAGATGTTCTGTCGTATGACTTCTTTTCCGTTTTCTCTTTTAAAGCATTAATCTTCATAATAAAATCCTCCTAAATTATTTTGGTAATGTATAGCTGATAAAAGCTACGGGTTTCAGTTCCTTTGTCAGTTTCCTGCCTGGCAGAAAGCCTGCGCAGATTATACGTTTATGATCACCTCCTGAATTTGCGTTCTGCCATGTTCTATTCCTTAATCTTTACGTATTTAATATGTCGAATTTTTAAAAAAGTGGTTTTCCATCTGATAAAATATTTGCAATATACATAATTGCCACTTCATCATGAATCCTCTCTTCTTCTTACATGTTTAATATGTCGGATTTTTTGGAGAAAAAATTGTCAGATAAGATTTTTTGTATTATTCTGCACTGATTTGTGAAAAGGAAGCAAAGTTTTATGGAATCATACAGCATCGTTATGACAAAATGAAATCTCAATGCTCGCGGCAAAATCCCTCTCTGATAATTTTTTTACCAGATCTTAAAAATCCGACATATTAATATAAAGGAAGTACAAAGTCAAAATACAGAGAGTTCTTTCCAGGAACCGGGATACGATAAATAAGAGATACTACTTTGCTCCCTTTTTTAATAAATGCGAGAGGAGGGAATCCTATGCTGGATGATTATTTGGATGTATTAACGATTGACGATACAGCAGCTGTTTTACGCCTTAGCCGTCGCTCTGTAAAGCGTCTGCTGGACGAGGGAGAAATCGAGTACCGTAAAATCGGAAGAATATACAGAATCAGCAAAAAAGCGATTTTGGATTATTTGTACAATAAGCCTGACACAAATAAACAGTAAGCAACGTTGCAATTCCGATGCGGGCCGTGATAAAATATTTTTGCATTATACGGCCCGCCATATGGAAAGGAGGAAATACTATGACGGGTAGTTTGGTGATAAAAAAAGCGAGTTCTGGGAAAGAACACTATTATGCACAGCTTTCCTATAAAGACCCGCTTACCCAGAAGTGGAAAAAGAAAACTCTCAAGACTGGTTTGGAAGTAAAGGGGAACAAACGTAAAGCAGAGAGTTTGCTCAGGGAAATGATAGAAACTTATTCTTTCCTGGAACGTCTGGATGGCGCTCAGAGTGATATTGACCCTGATATTGAACTTTGTGATTTTCTCGACCTCTGGCTGGAAAAAAAAGAATGCGAGATCCGGGGGAATACGCTTGATACATACAGGTACCGGGTGGTAACCATCAAACGGTATTTTGATCCAAGGCATACGAAAATAAGGGATATTACACCGGCAAAACTTGACGATTTCTATCAGTATTGCCTGAGATATGGTAAGATTAGTCAGAAAGACCAGAGCTGTGGCCCTCTGTCTGTCCGAAGCGTACGCAGTATAAAGAGTATTCTTTCCGCTGCCTTTGACTATGCCATCATCAAAATTGGCCTGCCATCCAACCCGGTGGGCAACACGAAGGTTACCAATAAAAAGAACAGCGATTTTTCCGAAGAAATGCTTTTTCTGACAGAGGATGAAATTCGCGAGATGCTTTGCTTTCTCGATGAAAATTATCCATTTCTGAAATCGATCGCTTTTGTGGGGGCTTATTATGGTTTGCGTCGGGAGGAGATTCTTGGCTTAAAGTGGCCGGCAGTTAATTATTCGCGCAAAACACTGACGATCTGCCACACGGTGACAGGAAATACCACCATATATGCAGAAAATCAGACGAAGACCATAGAAGGCCGGAGGGATTTGAATCTTTTTCCCACTGCTGAACAGTGCTTTCGGAAGCTCCGGGAAGAACAGGATGCCAACCGTGCTTTTTTGGAAATACATACAAAGATACGCATGACTATGTTTTTACATACGAAGATGGGAGGCCTTACCGTCCTGATTACATTACCCATACATTTTCCAAGGCGATGGATGAATTTGGGCGGCCAGAGATCACCCTGCATAAACTGCGTTATACCTGTGCCTCTCTCCTGATCGATAAAGGGTGGGATATTAAGAAGGTTCAGTACTGGCTTGGGGACCGCGATGCGAGCACTGTTATGAATATTTACGCCCAGTATATGAAGCACAGGACAAACGCTGCAGAAAATGATCTGACCGCGATGTCGGCGAATGTGGCGGATCTTTTTTGAACTCATCAGAGCCTCGCGGGAATAAATCGGAAATTTTGCGGAACTTTTTGCGGAACTTCTTCATGAGGGTGTCTTATCCGACATATTTTCAGGCTTTGAATCGGGCAAAAAAATACCGGAAACCCTGTATTTATCAGTGTTTCCAGCATTCTTCAACGCCCCTGCCAAGGAGTCGATGCGACAGGATTTGAACCTGCGACCTCTGCGTCCCGAACGCAGCGCTCTACCAAGCTGAGCCACGCATCGTGTTTTTGCTTTCTCGATTCAGCTTGTTCATTATATCATTGAGGTTTTAAAAATGCAAGCTTTTTTTATTTTTTACGAGATTTTTTTTCGCAGATTTCGATTGTTATTTTATTGTTTGCTTTTTATTATAGTAAGTATGCTTTTCATGTGTACTATCCGGTGCGGCTGTAGGAGTAAACGGAATCACATCAGGCATGTCTGACAGAGAATTCATATCCTGGCAGAGATACTTGAAAAACGACTTTCCGGTTTCGGATCAGCGTACACGCCATCCTGGAAGGTATTTGTTTTTGAGGGTTCCGTTGACCAGCTTACCCCAGCCAAGTGGATAACCATTGACACAAATCAGTCTCCATCCATTTTCTGCAATGGATTCCGTTATCTCTATCGTTTCTCCGCGTAGGTAGCGAGAAATACGCTCGTCTGCGTAATCAAAGTTCAATCTTTTCGTGTCAGGATCTCTTTCGCGGCGAAGCGCCATAGCCAATGCCTGCGATGGCTCAAAACGTTCTTTCTGGACTTCACCAAGGTAAAGACCGCAGCGCAGGACCTGAATTTCCCGCTGATTCCGTGAGGCGCGCAAAAGCTTCAATGCTTTCGGAATGTAGTATACGTAACTGCCATGAAATTCTATTTGCTCAGCGATATCAGCCTCATCGAAATAGAACCTATCTGCGCAAGACGCATCAAAATGCGGCATATCTGAATGCAGTTCATCTGAATGTAAACTATCTGAATGCGGTCTGCCTGAATATGAATCTTCTAAATACGAATCTTCTGAATGTACCGGATAGAATTCTTTCAAAAAGGTAGTAACGAATGCCGTTTCAGCAGGATCGTGTTTCGAAATCGCTGCAAAGCCCTGTTTTTTTCGATTTTTTTTGTGCTTTTGTTCTTTGGCATTTTCTGTTTGAACAGTTTCAGTGACGTTCTCTCTTTTTTTCAATAATGCGAGGAAATGACCTTCTCCGGGCATTTTATGCGGAAATATTCGTACGCATTTTTTTAAATCAGCCAGTCGGTCAGAGATCTGGTTGGTGGAGGTCAGATCTGCCCGCCCGTCTGGGATGTTTTTGTCTGGGATGCTTCTGTCCTGAATGGTTTCCTGCCAGTCTTCTTTTGAAAGTTCCGGCCGGCCGTTTTCGAAGCCCGCTGCCATGGGAATGGATAAAAGGTCCATATCCGGATAATTTTCCAGAATATACGCGATTACCTGTTCATCTTCTTCCGGGGAAAAAGTGCAGGTAGAATAGAGCATCATGCCGCCCGGACGCAGCATGGATACTGCATGCCGCACGATTTCTTTTTGCTTTTTTGCACAGGCATATACTTTCGAAAGGCTCCATTCTTTCGCGCTGGCAGGATCTTTTCGAAACATGCCCTCGCCGGAGCACGGAGCGTCCACGAGAATCTTGTCAAAGAATTCGTGAAACTGATCGGAAAGCTGAAAAGGAGCTGTACTTGTGACAAGGGAATTGGTCACTCCGAACATTTCAAGGTTTTTTAAAAGTGCTTTTGCGCGCGACGCGCTGATATCGTTTGCGACGAGCAGCCCCTGTCCCTGCAGTTTTTCCGCGAGGGCAGTCGCTTTTCCTCCGGGTGCCGCGCACAAATCCAGGACTCGGTCTCCGGGTGTGACCGGAAGCACCTGTGCCGGGGTCATCGCGCTGGGTTCCTGGAGATAATACAGTCCCGCATAGTAAAAGGGATGTCTGGACGGCACGTCATCCTTTTCATAAAAAAATCCGCTGCTAATCCAGTGGATTGGAGTCAGGTGAAAAGGAGCAATCCGGCGGAATTCTTCTACAGTAATTTTCAGTGTATTCACGCGAAGTCCGTAGCGGCGGGGTTCCTCATAGGAGGCCAGGAAAGAAGGATATTCTTTCCCTAATAATGTTTTCATACGGTCCTGAAATTCTTTTGGTAGAATTTCCATCTGCAGATTCATGAGCCTGTCCTTCCCTATTTAAACTGGCACGATGCGCGAAATGTTATGATGCAGGTGTTGCTGTTCGGTGTTTCGCAGGTTCCCGTTTTAAATTGGCACGGTGCGCGAAATGTTATGATTGCTCCCAGGTATATCGGGTCAGTTCTCCTTTGATTTTCATCTGCGCGAACTGGTTCTGGCGCAGTGCCTCATAGAGGACGATAGCTACAGAATTGCCCAGATTCAGAGAACGTGTCTCCCCGATCATCGGAATGCGGATCGTCGTGTCCGGATGCGCATACAGGATTTCTTCCGGAATTCCCGCGCTTTCCTTTCCAAACATCAGGTAGCTGTCCGGCTCGTATGTTACTTCTGTATACAATTTCTGGCCTTTGGTCGACGCAAAGTATATTTTCGCTCCAGGATTTTTTTCGAGAAAATCCTCATAATTGATATATCTTGTCACGTCCAGCTGAGGCCAATAGTCCATGCCAGCGCGCCGAAGTGCTTTCTCGGTCAGGTGAAATCCCAATGGTTCTATCAGATGGAGGCGGGATCCCGTCGCTACACAAGTACGACCGATGTTCCCTGTATTTGCGGGAATTTCCGGCTCATATAAAACGATATTCATTTTTCTGCTCCACTTGATCTCCGGCGCGTGTTTCTGTGGCACGCTTCTATGCCACGCTTCTATGCCGCGTTTCTAAGCCGGGTGATAAATTTTTCCAGTCTGGCCAGGGCGATTTTCAGTGCGTCAATTGAATACGCATAAGAAATACGCAGAAAACCTTCGCCGCAGGCTCCGAACGCTGTGCCGGGTACGACCGCCACGTGTTCTTCTTCCAGCAGGCGCATTGCAAAGTCATCAGATGTCATGCCAAATTCTTTGATGCATGGGAAGACATAGAATGCTCCAAACGGTTCAAAGCAGGGCAGCTGCATGCGCTGAAACTCATGCATCAGGAAACGCCTGCGCTGATTGTAGGATTCCCGCATCCGCGCCACGTCCTCGTCGCCGTTGCGAAGTGCCTCCACTGCGGCATACTGGCTGGTCGTCGGCGCGCACATGATCGCGAACTGATGAATTTTCATCATCTGATCAATGATCTGACGCGGTCCGCAGACGTAACCAAGTCTCCAGCCGGTCATCGCGTAGGATTTCGAAAAACCATTGATCGTCAGAGTTCTTTCCCACATGCCGGGCAGGCTTGCGATGGATACGTGGTCACCCTGGAAGGTAAGCTCCGAGTAAATTTCATCCGAAATAACAAAAAGGTCTTTTTCGATCACAACCTCTGCTACTGCTTCCAGATCTTCACGGCGCATCACTGCTCCGGTAGGATTATTAGGGAATGGTAGAACCAGGATCTTGGTCTTATCCGTTATTGCCTCCAGCAGTTCCTCTTTTGTCAGGCGAAACTCGTCTTTTTCCTGCAGTTCGATGATGACCGGCACGCCTCCGGCGAGCTGTACGCAGGGCAAATAGGATACATAGCATGGCTGCGGAATCAGGACCTCGTCCCCTTCGTCCAGCATTGCTCTCAGGGCAATGTCAATGCCTTCGCTCCCGCCAACAGTCACAAGGGTCTCATGCGCTGGGTCATAGTCCAGATTGCAGCGCCTTTTCAGATAGCGGCAGATTTCCTTCCGCAGTTCCATCAGTCCGGAGTTCGATGTATAAAAGGTGCGCCCTTTTTCCAGAGAATAAATGCCTTCATCACGAATGTGCCACGGCGTATCAAAATCCGGCTCACCCACGCCAAGAGAGATGACATCCTCCATCTCATTGGCGATATCAAAAAAACGACGTATGCCTGATGGCTCTATGGTCAATACTTTCTGTGATAGTGGATTTCTCACGGCGTCACCAACATCCTTTCATCTTTTTCTTTTTTATCCAGTATGGTTCCATAGTCCTTGTATTTTTTCAGAATAAAATGAGTGGCGGTACTCAACACGGAATCCAGCGTCGACAGTTTATCTGTAACAAAACCGGAAACCTCCCGCAAAGTCTTTCCCTGAAGGATCACCAGCAGATCGTATGCTCCGGAAATCAGGTAAACAGACTGTACCTCCGGATAATTGTAGATACGTTCCGCAATGCTGTCAAATCCCTGGCCTCTCTGCGGCGTTACGCGCACCTCAATCAGAGCCGTCACTTTTTCTGAGTTTGTCTTTTCCCAGTCAATCAGCGTATGATAGCCGCAAATGACATGCTCCTGTTCCATCGCCTGTACTTCTTTTAAAATGACGTCTTCGCTGGAACCAAGCAGTACAGCCAGCTCCGCAAGGTCTATCTTGCTGTTTTTCTCCAAAAACGTTAAAATCTGTTCTCTCATAAATCTACATCTCCTTATTATTATGATGATACAAGGAACTCTTGTCGCTCGAATCATTACGCGAAGAAAAGCGCTTCGCCTAACACTTATGCCTTTCTCCACAGTTCATCCTGCTTTGGGCGGTCCAGATACCTGTCGTTCTCTCCATTATGGATAACACGCTCATTTTTATCTGTCACGTACCCGATCACAGCTGCCGGGATTCCTGCGTCCTGCAGCGTTCTGATCAGCTGATCAGCCCGATTCGTACCGATCAGCAGCGCGCCTTCCGAATACAGGTAGTAGGGATTGACGTCAAAATACTCACAGATTTCTACTGATTCCTGCCTGATGGGAATCTCCCGCAGGTTTATATTCAAACCGACATGAGCTCTCTCCGCCATCTCCCATAGAGCGTTAAAAATCCCTCCCTGCGATAAACAATGCATCGGGCAGGCGCCAAATCGACTGACAATCTTTGAAACTTCCATCACAGACATCCACTGATCAAAGCCTTTTGCGTGTTCAACCAACCAGGCTGGAAACCGTTTCAGCAATTCCTCTTCATGAGAACGCGCGAGCGCCGCCGTCCCTGCCAGAGCAATCTGCCGGGTAAGGATCAGTTCCTGTCCCGGCTGCAGAAAAGGTTCTGCCCGACTCGAATCCGTGCTTCCTATACAGGTCACAAAATACTGAGGATAAGACAGTTGATCCGATACCTGTATCTGAACTTCCTGAATCTTCAGTCCTGTCCGCAGTTCTGAAGCGAGCGCATGACTATTTGCCACAGCATCGCCGTTCTCTAAGCTATAGCTCCAGACCTCCGCGGCAAAGCTTTTCATATCCTCACGCAGGCTGGATTCCTCATATGTAATCGGAATCAGGCCCTGCAGGCTGACTGCCAGAGGTTCTCCGCCATGAGCGGCAACGGAATTGACAGCAGCCGTCACTTGATGCCACGGACTTTTCATATAGCCGGGCAAAGTTCCGGCCGTGAAGCATAACAATCCCGACAGTTTTTCTTTTCTATGACCATATTCCATCATTCCTTCCAGATGAAGAGGTCTCAAAACAGATCGCTTTTTTACGGTTTCTGTCAGTTCTCCTGTATGCACCTGATCACACCTCTTAATGATCTGAATCATTTCCTGTCTGACTTTATTCTACGACAACCGTCTCTCCAGATGTATCCGCGGATGCTTCTGACGCAGTATCCGCTGCCGCTTCCGTCTGTGCGGCAGCTTCCGTCTGCGCGGCGGCCTCTGTCTGTGCGGCGGCTTCCGTCTGTGCGGCGGCTTCCGTCTGCGCGGTTGTCTCCGTCTGCGCGGTCGTTTCGGTCTGCGCGGTTGTCTCCGTCTGCGCGGTCTCGCTCTGAGCGGTCGTTTCCGTCTGCGTTGTCTCGCTCTGGGCGGTTGTTTCCGTCTGCTCCGTCTCACTCTGCGTCGTTTCTGTCTGCTCTGCCTCACTCTCGGTCTCTGAAGCCACACCATAGGTGATCAGATATTGCACCTGGGAAAGGTCATTAGCGGCTATTGCCGTATAAAGCGCGGAAGAAAGCGCGGTGTTGCTCGTAGCCACACCGACTTCATAGATCGCGGGCGATGCGGTATACGTGCTGCTGTTTACCTGAACAGTTTCAGAAAGCACGCCATCAATGTAAATATTCTTCCAGAGTACAGCACTCAGCCCCTGATGAGCGCTCTGCACCTGTACAAGATATCCTACATTCTGGCTCGTATTCGCGCTGAGAGTGATGTTAGAAGCCGGATCCGTCTGGCTGATCGTCTCACTGACCAGCTCTATTGTCCGGTTGGAAGCTCTGGTCTCCACTCCGTAGATCGTAAATGTCAGGGTGCCCGAGTACGCACTCCCCGCAATATAAACCGGATAATCCAGATTATTGGTAAAGACAAAATCCATAAGGCCTTCCGCAATCGCCGCGTCCTTCGACGGATCCACATAAGAAACCAGCATCGTATGATTATATCTTTTATCCACCTGGAGTTCCGCTTTCAGAACGGCATTGTAAAGTGTCGTAGACACCTGACAGATTCCACCGCCGTAAGACTCCACGACCTGCCCGGCCTCATAGGATGCGGCCAGGGCATATCCATTTTCTTCCGTAAATGGGGCGACGGCCTCCGTCACAGAAAAGGACTCGCCCGGCATCAGCAGGGTACCGTTGATCTTTGATGTGCCATTCTGCACATTCTTCGCCCGATTGGATGTGGATGAAGCGTAGCTCGTCGTCGCGGTCCCCAGCACATCCGTCATCTGACTGAGCAGCTCCGCTGTCAGCGTTGGCGACACGGTATCCGCTGCTGCCTGAATCAGAGCGTCTCCGGCTTCCCAGGTCGACAAATATTCTTTGAGGCTCACAAGTGTCGCATCCACATCCAGGGTCATACCATCTGTACCACCCTCTACACAGAGCGCCCCGTTGGAATCCATATAAATCGTACCTTCCACCGGATCTGAATTATACACAGCCAGCGATTCTACAAACACCTCCACGGCATCCTCATCCAGCTCATATTCGATCTCATAATTCGTACTCTGATTCTCCAGATCCTTTTGCTCTTTGTATCTCTGGATAATATTTCCGGTCGTACCGAGCTCACTGATCTCCTGTACCAGATCAGTATTCGTCCAGGTCAGTCCCAGATCGGCCCAGGTCGTGGTTACCGAATCGTCTCCCATCTGAATCGTAATCGTGGTAGCGGCGAGCGCCTCCACCTCGCTCTCCACATAAGCCTGCGCCTCGTCAACTGTCATACCGCTGACATCTTTATCTCCGATAAAAACGCCGTCACTGATCACTGTCGTCCCCTCAGCAGAAGCCATCACCGGACATAAAAACAGCACACACAGCAGCAGGCAGCCCTTCCATATTTTTTTCAGCATACAATCCCCTTCTTGTATTTCACACATATAAATCTGATCAAATCTCCGCGCCTCCCGGCCGTTCGATTTTAATACATATACAATGCCGATACCACGGTCCCCAGCACCATCGCCACAATGATCACGATAACAATGATCGCGGCGATACGCTGTTTCTTTTTGGAATTATTAAACTTCATCATATTCCTCACCTCGCAATCCACGTCATGCCTTTTCCCGTTCAAGATACGTAAAACGTGCATCGTCAGAAAATCCATCTCTGACTTTCCATGCGGCGCGCGTAAACGCCTGGGATTCCATCATCCAGATACCTGTCATGGATAAGGGCGGATACCTGCCGCATTTTTCATCACGCTCACAGCAGCATTTTCGCTGCCCCATAAATACCCGCGTCATTTCCCAGAGTTGCAAGCGCAAAACGAGTATCCCGGCATGGCGGGAAACAGTTCTCCCTGAATGGGCCGGTCACATAATCCAGCAAAACCGGGCCGGCCTTTGAAACGCCGCCTCCGATGACGATGATCTCGGGATCCACGACCGCGGAAAAAACAGCCAGGGCTTTTCCAAGATAATCGCCAAATTCTGTCGCTACCCGGATTGCCAGTTCATCGCCTTCTTTTACCGCGTCGAAAACGGTCTTTGCGGAAACATTTTTCGCCTTACGCATCAGGGACGGTTCATCACTGGCGCCCAGCACTTTTTTAGCCAGGTTCGCGATGCCTGTGGCGGATGCCAGCTGCTCCAGGCAGCCGTGGTTGCCGCAGTTGCAGGCTTCCTCCATATCATCTTCCACATGTGCGTGACCAATCTCGCCCGCGGCGCCATGCGCGCCAGCCAGGATTTTTCCTCCGAGAATAATGCCGCCGCCTACACCAGTGCCCAGTGTCACCATAATCATATTCTGGAAGCCAGCGCCGCCTCCCTGCCAGAGTTCACCGAGCGCCGCCACGTTTGCGTCGTTTCCAGCCTTTACCTTCAGGCCGGTCAGCTCTCCCAGCTCTTTTACAATATGTACATATCCCCAGTGAAGATTGACCGCTACCGGCACTTCGCCTGCCTCATTGACCGGACCGGGGATCCCTATGCCGACCCCGATCACATCCGATTTTTCAATCTTTTTTTCTGTTATCTTTGCCAGAACCGTCTCTGCCACATCCGGCAGAATCCGGCTGCCATTTTCCTCCATCCGGGTCGGAATCTCCCATTTATCAAATACCTTTCCATCCGTGTCAAAAAGTCCACATTTAATCGTCGTACCGCCGACATCTATACCAAAACAATATTTTCCCATTTTTTACTGCTCCTTCTTCTCCGCATTTTTCATAAGGCTATTTTGTACGCGGTTATACAGCTCCTGTGCCGCGTTGTAACCCATCTTCTTCTGTCTGTGGTTGACCGCTGCCGCTTCCACAATCACGGCCAGATTACGCCCTGGCCGGATCGGCAGGGAATGGCACACAACCTTGTTCCCCAGGAACTCTGTGTATTCCTCTTCCAGACCAAGCCGGTCATATTCTTTGTCACGGCTCCATTCCTCCAATTTGATCACCAGATCAATCTGCTGCGTGTTTTTCACACTCTCGACACCGAACAGAGTCTTCACGTCGATAATACCGATTCCGCGCAGTTCAATGAAATGTCTCGTGATATCCGGCGAAGCACCGATCAATGTCGCGTCGCTGACCTTACGGATCTCTACTACGTCATCTGTCACCAGTCGATGCCCCCGTTTGATCAGCTCCAGAGCAGCCTCACTTTTTCCGATCCCGCTCTCGCCCATAATCAGGATGCCCTCACCGTAAACATCAACCAGTACTCCATGAATCGATATGCACGGAGCCAGCTCTACATTCAGCCAGCGGATAATCTCCGCCATGAAGCCCGATGTTGTCTGCTCTGTAATGAAAATGGGCACTTCATACTGTTTAGCCAGCCGAAGCATATCCTCATCCGGTTCTGTCATGGTCGTGTAAATGATACAGGGAATATTATAAGATAAAAACTTTTCATACACAGGAACCTTGGTCTCCCGGGAGAGATGCTCCAGGTATGTATATTCCACATATCCGATAATCTGTACACGCTCAGAATAAAAATGGTCAAAATATCCGGTAAGCTGCAATGCCGGACGATTAATTTCCGAGGTAACGACCTTTTTCCTGGAAATATCAATCTCCGGTGTCAGATTTGTCAGATTCATTTTATCCGCAATTTTTTGCAAAGATACACTGGATGTTGGCATAGGCCTGTCCTCCTATATATTATATGGTACTGGAGATCCAACCGGATGCTTTTCGCGTTTTCGAATCACGCAAACATAGAAATCCATCGGCATCACACAGCATAAATATCTCAGAAATATCCTAAATTGTACCTGATTATCACTGCTTTGTCCAGATACAAAAACATGCTTATTATTTGCGATGTATATATGAAAACGTATACTTTACGGTGAAACCTCTCAGCTCTCCTCCTCAATCTGCGCACCGCTCTGCGTTTCTCCGTGAAAGTAGTCGTATACCTTCTGCGCGCTCCGCTGATTCATGGACGGAGCGGCGGAAAGCTCTTCCAACGACGCGTCCCGGATCGCTTCCAGGGACTTGAAGGTCCGCATCAGAGCCTTGCGGCGGGCAGGACCGATTTCCTCAATCTCGTCCAGGAGGGAATGCACCTGGCTTTTGCTGCGCAGACTGCGGTGATATTCGATTGCGAAGCGGTGTGCTTCGTCTTGTATACGTGTAATCAGGTGAAAGGCTTCGGAATGCGTGTCGATCGGCAGCTCTACGTTTTCAAAATAAATGCCGCGTGTGCGGTGGTAGTCATCCTTTACCATGCCGCAGACCGGTACGGTAATGCCCAGCTTTTCCAGCACGCGAAGTGCCACATTTACCTGACCGCGCCCGCCATCCATCAGCAGAAGATCCGGAAAACGGCTGAAGCTGCCCATCTCGTAGCCCATGCCCTTTTCATCCAGCTCACAGCGCTCCTTAAGTCCATGCTCAAAGCGGCGGGTAAGCACCTCTTCCATGCTCGCGTAGTCGTCCGGTCCCTGCACCGTCTTTATTTTAAATTTGCGGTAATCGCCGCGCTTCGGCTTGCCCTTTTCGTAGACAATCATCGAGCCCACTGACTCAAAGCCGCTGATATTCGAGATATCATAGGCCTCCATACGCATCGCCCGGTCAATACCAAGCAGCTGTTCAATCTCATGCACCGCTCCGATGGTACGGCCTTCCTCGCGCTTGATCCGCTCACGATCCTGACGGAGAACGATCGCGGCATTCTCCGCGGCCATTTCCACGAGTTTTTCTTTCGTGCCTTTCTTCGGAACACGCAGATAAACTCTCTGACCACGTTTCTGAGTAAGCCACTGCTCAACCACCTCATGATCCTCAATCTCTGTTTCCAGCATCAGTTCACGGGGCACAAATGGGGTACCGGCGTAATATTGCTTGATAAAGCTGCTCAGGATCGTGCCCTTCGTATCATGCGGGGCGACCCGGAGATAAAAATGGTCTCTGCCGATCATCTTTCCGCCTCGGATAAAAAACACCTGCACCACCGCGTCGCTGCCGTCCACTGCCATCGCCAGCACGTCTTTGTCCTCGCCGTCTTCATGCGTGATCTTCTGCCGCTGCGCGACCTGGCGCACGCTGCTGAGCAGATCCCGGTACTGGATTGCCTTTTCAAAGTCCAGCGCCTCTGAGGCTTCCTCCATCTGCCGCTGCAGGTCATCCAGCACAGGCGCGTAATTCCCATTTAAAAACTCCAGCGCCGCGTCGACCGATTTCCGGTATTCCTCCTGACTGATCAGCCCCTGACAGGGAGCCGGACACTGCCCGATATGATAATACAGGCACGCGCGGTCCTTTCCAATGTCACGAGGCAAAGAAAGTGTGCAGTTTCTTATTTTATACAGCCGGTTGATCAGCTCGATGGTGTCCTTGACCGCGCCGGCGCTTGTATAGGGACCGAAATACCGGGATTTATCCTTTTTCATATCACGCGAAAACACAACACGGGGAAACGCTTCCCCGACTGTTACCTTGATAAAAGGGTAGCTTTTGTCATCCTTCAGCATCGTGTTGTACTTCGGACGATGCTCCTTGATCAGGTTGCACTCCAGGACAAGCGCCTCCAGCTCCGAATCTGTCACAATGTATTCAAACCGGCTGATCCGGCTCACCATCTGCTCGATCTTCGGTCCCTTATTGCGGCTAGTCTGAAAATACTGGCGCACCCGGTTCTTCAGGCTGATCGCCTTACCCACATAGATAATCGTATCCCGTGCGTCATGCATGATATACACGCCGGGCCGCCCCGGGAGCTTCTTAAGCTCCTCTTCAATATTAAAGGTCGAGCCGCCATTCTCACTCAATATTTCCGCATCTCCTCGTCATCCTCATCCGCCGTCTTGTCAATGCTGCGGATCACCACATAATATCCATAATTCTCATTAACCTGAATATACACACGGTCGCCGACCTTATGACCCAACAGTGCTTTCCCCATCGGGGACTCAATGCTGATCCTGCCGTCCAGAGAGTTTCCTCGGATGGACGTGACAATCCGATAGACCTCGGTCTCATCGTCTTCCTCTACGTAAACCTCCACCTTATTGTGGATCCCGACCTCGTCGTCTTTAGACTTATCCGAAATCACATGCGCTGTCTTCAGCATCCGCTCCAGATAGCGGATACGGCTCTCGTTGCTGTTTTTATCCTTTTTCGCCTCATGATACTCAAAATTCTCACTCAGGTCGCCGTGTGCGCGGGCTTCCTTGACTGCCTCGATCTCCTGCTTGCGCACCACCAGCTTGCGGTATTCGATCTCTTCCTTGATTTTCTTTACATCGGATTCTGTTAATTGCTCTCCCATTGAAAAATGCCTTCTTTCTACTTATTTCTTTCTTAAACTTTACATATTTCTTATCTTTTTATCTTAAAATTATCCATTTCGTATTTTTATGTTTCCTGATTTCGTTTTTATAACGCATTTCTGCAGCTTTTCATCCGCAGCTTTTCATTCGTTATTGTCTTCTGTTATTTCTCTACTATTTTTTCTGTTGTTTTTTTGTATTTCGTTTATGCGTATTCTATAAAACAGATTATACTATCGAACATACGTTCTGTCAATGCGTTTTTTCATTTTCCTGACTCAGCATTTCTTCTTAAGCGAATTCTATTTTCTACCACTTCCGCAGTATCTTTTCGGTGCTCTTTTCCGCCATATTCCGCCGCTGCCGGCTGGCCTCGTAGACAAGAATCGACGCCGCCACGGCGGCATTCAAAGACTCCACCTGGCCACACATGGGAATGCGGACGCGCCGGTCGGCGAGTGCCGCGGTCTCTGCGGTGAGGCCCTTGCTTTCGTTTCCTATTAATATGCCGGACGGACCGCGGTAATCTGCCTCATCGTAGGGAACGCTGCCCTCCAGATGCGCCGCGTGCCAGCACACACCTTTTTCCCGCAGCGCGAGAATGTCCCGCCGTAAATCGTCCGTATAATAAAAAGGCATCCGATAAACGGACCCCATGGTGGAGCGAATCACTTTGGAATTGTAAATATCCGTGCACCCGGGACCGAGCAAAATGCCTGTCACGCCGGCTCCTTCCGCCGTGCGCAGGATGGTGCCGAGATTGCCGGGATCCTGCAGGTTTTCCAGTGCCAGTACAAGCGGTTTCTCCGCCATGGATTTCATTCTTGTTTTTTCCGCAGCAGTCCATCCAGACTGTGCGGATCCGAGGGGCGCTCCAAAATAAGCTTCGCACTGCGCTGATGCACGAGAAGAACCAGAACCCGGGGCACTCCTGCCCAGTAAATCCTCCAGCCCGTAATGATACTGCCGTACAAGAGCAAGGACTCCCTGCGGAGTCCTTGTATCCGACACGCTTTCAAATACATGATCCGACAGCAGCGTCAGCGGTCTGCCGTTCTTTAAAATCGACTCGTTATCCCGGTAAAAACTCTCCGATACAAATAGCTGCACAAGACGTTCCGATGGAATTTCCCGAAACATCTTGATGCCTTCCACCACGAACACATCCTGTTCATCGCGTGCCTTCGCCTTTTTCTGAAGCTGAATCAGCTGCTTCACCCGGGCATTTGCTGTACTTGTAATTATTTCCATATTCGTCCACCTGCGGTCTGGATTCATTCCATCCGCACGTTTCTTCTCTCAGATCTGCATGGCCTTTGCCACGCGCACCATGTATTCCGGGAGCTCTTTCTGCATCGCAAGTGCCTCGTCGATGTCGTAATCTACATAAGCGCCATTTTTGTAGGCGACTACCCGGTTTGATTTTCCTTCTATCAGAAGATCGGCGGCCATCGCTCCCATCATGGAGCCGTACACGCGGTCCCGGCAGGTCGGGCTGCCGCCGCGCTGCAGATGTCCGAGGATGGTAGCTCTCGTCTCCATGCCGGTCGCGGCCTCAATACGTCTCGCCATACTCGTGGAGTGTCCGATACCCTCCGCGTTGATGATGATGTGGTGCTTTTTCCCGCGCTTCCGATTGTTAATAATATTGTTGATCAGCACCTGCTCGTCATAATCATACTGCTCGGGCAGAAGGATATCCTCCGCGCCGTTCGCGATCCCGCACCACAGAGCGATATAACCGGCATTACGGCCCATCACTTCAATGATACTGCAGCGCTCGTGGGAGGTCGAGGTATCCCGAACCTTATCGATCGCATCCATCGCGGTATTCACCGCGGTGTCAAATCCTATCGTATAATCTGTACAGGCAATATCCAGGTCGATTGTGCCGGGCACGCCGATTGTATTAATCCCTCTGGCCGCCATCTGCTGCGCGCCCCGGAAGGAACCGTCTCCGCCGATCACGACCAGTCCGTCTATACCATGCTTCCGACAGACTTCCGCGCCCTCGTCCTGCCCTTCCTTTGTCATGAATTCCATACAGCGGGCCGTGTAGAGAATCGTGCCTCCCTTGGAAATCGTGTCCGAAACGCTTCTCGCGTCCAGATCTTCTATTTCTTCATTTAACAGGCCCTTGTACCCCTGATAAATTCCCTTTACCTTCACGCCCTGTGACAACGCCTTGCGCACAACGGCGCGTATGGCCGGATTCATGCCCGGCGCGTCTCCGCCGCTTGTCAGTACGCCGATCGTCTCTACCTTTTTCGCCATAACAATTTCCTCCTGTACGTCTGCTGTGCGTATCTGCGGTCTTTTATTCTGCTCATTCGCAGCCATTGCCTGTCTTCGCAGCCGGAAACTGCGCAGCCACAAAGACGCTGAACAGTTACGAAACTGTTACGGCAAAAGGCTCAGCTGAAATTCATTCTAATCCATTTTTTTCTGTTTGTAAAGGACAAAGGGTGCCAGTTATAATTTTGCAGTATTTCTTTGAAAGCCGATAACATCGCGGCCAAAAGAACAATCAGCTGCCAGTTCCTTATCTTTTTTGCACAAATTTTACGTTCTCCGCCCCGAATATTTCCTGCAGGGAAGCAACCAGTTCTTCATTCGCGTCCACCGCCCAGTTCTCGCCAAGATGCCGCACCGCGCGCTCGCTGCGCACATAGATCACAACATAATCCTCACCCTCGCTCTTTCGCAGCACATCAAACAGCTGTGACTCCTTCTGCGCGTATTCCTGCTTGTCGGCAAACTGCACCCAGAGCTCACGGCCGTTCCCCCTCGGGCGGGGCGGAGCGTAACTGTTACGGGATCTGCCGCTGCTTCCGCCGGATGCGTTCGGGCGGCCGGATAATGCAGCGTTTCCTCCCGGCCTGTTTTCCGGATACTCATTCGCAGGGGCACGCCCATAGGCTGCATCTGCATTCTCTGCATATCCATAACCATAACCGGCGGACGCATTTGCTGCTGTTCCTCCATAGGAAGCCCCGCCAGTCCTATATCTTTCATCCGCAGCACCGTCCCCAGCGCCCGCGCCGCTCTGCTCAAACGGCCAGATGCGCTCGCTGATCAGCTTGCCCGGCTTATCGTCCTGGCAGTCAGCGCGGCCGCGCACGAATATTTTATTATCATCTGTCAGATACTGACTGTAAGTTTCATAATCCCGCGGAAACACCACCACCTCGACCGTACCAACCAAATCTTCCAGAGTCAGGAACGCCATGGTCTGATTTTTCTTCGTGTACTTGATCGTCCGGTTTGTGATCATTCCGCCGACCACGGCCCTCGCGCCGTCCCTGACGTGCGGTAGGCCGGTCTCCTCATCCAGCTGAAAATCCGTCGTAACATTCGAAATCGTTCTGCGCCATTTTTCTTCATAGCGCTCCAGCGGATGGCCGCTGATGTAGATGCCCAGCACTTCCTTTTCAAAAGCCAGCAGCTGCTCCTTGTCAAACTCCCCGACATCCGGCAGCTTGCTCTCAAATTTTTCTTTTTCCTCCTCACCCAGCAGGTCAAACAGGGACATCTGCCCGGAGACGGAGTCCTTTTTCTGGGCAGCCACCTGATCCATGATGGTCGGATAGCCCATCAGCATCTGCTTGCGCGTATTGCCGAAGCAGTCCATCGCGCCGGCCTTGATCAAAGCCTCCAGCGTACGTTTAGTAACATCTTTATTGCCGCTGACACGCTCGATAAAATTCTGCAGGCTGCGGAACGGGCCGCCCCGCTCCCGCTCGGCCACCACGCCGTCGATGACCGGACGGCCGATGCTCTTGATGGCGCTTAAAGCATAGCGAATCCGGTTGCGGGGTTCCGCGTTTTTCCCGGCTTTCTGCGCATCACTCTTCGCATCGTCCGGCTCATTATTTTGCGCATTACTCTTTGCATCGTCTGGCTCATTATTTTGCGCATTGCTCTTTGCATCGCCTGGCTCATCATTTTGCGCATTATCCTTCGCACCGCGCTCCGCAATGCTCTGTGCACTGCTGTTCGCACCAGTTTCCGCATCGTTCTGCCTGGCAGCGGAAGTTTTCTCAGAGGAGCCCCGATTCACAATCTCCACCGAAAACGTACTCACACATGTATTAATATCCGGCGGCAGGATCTCAATCCCCATATGCTTGCAGGTCAGCGTATACTCGGCCACCTTGCCCGGATTGTCAATCACGGAGGTCATCAGCGCGGCCATGTATTCGACGGGATAATAATATTTCAGCCAGGCGGTCTCGTAGGAGACTACCGCGTAAGCGGCGCCGTGCGACTTGTTGAACGCGTAGCGCGCGAAATCGGTCATCTCATCGAAAATCTTATTCGCTGTTTTCTCGTCAATCCCGTTGGCGATGCAGCCCGGCACGCCTTCTTCTGCGTTGCCGTAGACAAAATTCTGCCGCTCCTTCGCCATCACAGAAGCCTTTTTCTTGGACATCGCACGGCGGACCAGGTCGCTGCGCCCCAGCGTGTAGCCGCCCAGTTCACGCACGATCTGCATAACCTGCTCCTGATAAACGATACAGCCGTAGGTCGGCTTCAGGATCGGCTCCAGCTGCGGACAGTCATAGGTAATATCCTCGGGATGATTTTTGCCGTAAATATATTTCGGAATAAAGTCCATCGGGCCCGGCCGGTACAGGGAAATTCCGGCGACGACATCCTCCAGATTGCCTGGTTTAAGCTCCTTCATGAAATTCTTCATGCCCGTGCTTTCCAGCTGAAACACGCCATCCGTCTTTCCGGTGGCCAGAGAATCATAGACCGCCTTGTCATCAAAGTCGATCTCATCAATGTTGATCTTACGCCCGCTGCTGGCCTCAGCCAGCTTGACCGCGTTTTGAATCACCGTCAGGGTCCGCAGTCCCAGGAAGTCCATTTTCAGAAGTCCCAGCTCTTCCAGCGTCGTCATGGTGAACTGGGTCGTAATCGTGCCGTCAGAAGCCCTTGAAAGCGGCACGTACTCATCCACGCTTTTCTGGCTGATCACGACGCCGGCCGCATGCATCGAGGTGTGGCGCGGAAGCCCCTCCAGGCGCTTTGACATATCAATCAGTTCGTGAACCTGTTCGTCACTTTCGTATAATTTACGCAGCTCCTGACTCATCTCCAGGGCTTTGTCAAGCGTGATATCCAGCTCCTTCGGCACCATTTTTGAAATCGAATCGCAGAGCGCGTAGGGAAGATCCATCACCCGCCCCACATCGCGGATCACGCCCCTCGCGGCCAGGGTACCGAAGGTTACGATCTGTACCACGCGGTCCTTGCCATATTTGCGCACCACATAGTCAATGACCTCCTGGCGCCGCTCGAAGCAGAAATCCACGTCGATATCGGGCATGGACACACGCTCCGGGTTTAAAAAGCGCTCAAAAAGCAGGCTGTACCGAATCGGGTCCAGCTGCGTAATCCCAAGCGTATAGGACACCACGCTCCCGGCCGCCGAGCCTCTGCCGGGGCCGACCATGATATCGTGTTCTCTCGCATAATGAATAAAATCCCAGACAATCAGGAAATAATCCACATATCCCATCTTCTGGATGACGGAAAGCTCATAGTCCAGACGCGGACGAATCTCCTCCGCCCGGTCTCCGTACCGTTTTACGAGTCCTTCCGAGCAGAGTTTGTTCAGATATTCCCAGGAGGTATAGGGAGCCGGCACATCAAATTTCGGCAGCTTCGTCACACCGAACTCAATTTCTACCTGACAGCGCTCGGCAATTTTATGCGTATTTTCCAGCGCCTGGGGCGCGTAGGGAAACAGCGCCGCCATCTGTTCAGGCGATTTCACAAAATACTGTCCGCCCTCATAGCGCATTCGATCCTCGTCCGCCAGCTTTTTGCCCGTCTGCAGACAGAGCAGCACGTCATGCGCCGCCGCGTCCTCCTCATACGTGTAGTGGACATCGTTGGTCGCCACCAGCGGAATCCCCAGCTCCTGGCTCATCCGCACCAGCTGCTGATTCACCAGCTTCTGCGCCGGAATCCCATGGTCCTGCAGCTCCAGGAAATAATTGCCCTCTCCAAAAATTTCCAGGTACTCCCGGGCCGCCGCCTTGGCCTCCTCATACATTCCCCGCTGCAGATAACGCGGCACCGCGCCCGCCAGGCAGGCACTGAGCGCGATAATCCCCTCATGGTAAGTCCGCAAGACCTCCATGTCCACGCGCGGTTTGTAATAAAAGCCCTCGACATAGCCCTTCGAGACAATTTTCATCAGGTTCTGATAGCCGGTATTATTTTCCGCCAGCAAAACCAGATGATAGTAACGATCATCCGACTCGCGGGAAGAAGAGTCCTTACCCGTGCCCCGGTCAAACCGGGAGCCCGGCGCGACATAGACCTCGCAGCCCAGAATCGGCCGGATGCCCTCTGCCCTGGCCGCGCGGTAAAAATCAATCACACCGTACATTGCACCGTGATCGGTAATCGCCGCGCTGTCCATCCCGAGCTCCTTCACCCGCTTCACATATTCTTTTATCTTGTTCGATCCGTCCAGAAGGCTATATTCCGTATGGACGTGCAAATGTGTGAAATTCAAAGGGGCTCCTTTCTGCCAAATGAGCTATAATACTGCGAATTCCTTCGTGCTTCGCACTCTCGAAATTCTAAAAACATTCGAAATCCGCTCATTTAATGAAATAAGGAGGGACCCGGCATGCCGGGAGGATCCCTTATTTCTGATTCTTCGAAAAATGGCTGCTTCCTCATGTTTTTGCGGTCTCCAATGTCATGAATTGGAACGCAAGCGTTCCATTCCTGACATTGGATCCCTTGTATTATCATTTTACCGCGATTGCCTCCACTTCCAGAAGCACATCCTTCGGCAGCCGCGCTACTTCTACACACGAACGTGCCGGAAATGCACCGGTAAAATATTTCGCATAGATCTCGTTAATCTTGCCAAAATCATTCATTTCCTTAATAAATACAGTCGTCTTAATTACCTGCCCGATGCTGGTGCCGGAAGCCTCCAGCAGCGCCGCCAGGTTTGAAAACGCCTGCTCTGCCTGCGCCTCCACGCCGGCCGGGATTTCGCCCGTCGCAGGAACCACCGGAATCACGCCGGAAGTAAACACAAATCCGTCTGTCTCAATCGCCTGTGAATACGGCCCGATCGCTGCCGGAGCCTTGTCTGTGCTGATCGCTTTTTTCATGTCTGATGTCCTCCATTCTTTGTTTCCATTGTGCTGTGATGATACCTGTAATAATGCCTGCGATAAACACACGAACCACTCCATAATTCGCGTTCATTAAGTCATAACTTGTAAATCCTGCGGTCGCGGATCTCGACGCGCCCCTGCTTCATCAGGCGGCCGACGGCGCGCTTAAACGCATTTTTGCTCAGACCGAACTCGCGCCGGATAATCTCCGGATCCACCCGGTCGTCGAAAGGAAGCACGCCCGCGTACTCCTCAATCACACCCATCACCATCTCGGCGTCCTCATCCATCTGCAGATACGCCTTCTCCCGGACACTTAAATCCAGCTTGCCGTCCTCCTTCACACCGGTCACCCGCGCATGAATCCGGTCGCCAGGCTTCAGTCCCGGATCTCCCTCGCGCCGCGGAATCAGTCCGGAATACTTATCGTCCACGGCTACAAAGGTGCCAAAGTTACCGCTGGTCTCATAGACCCGGCCGCTCACCTCATCGCCCGGATTGTAAGGAGAGTTGTGATAAAGATACGGATAGACGCGCATGGTCGCGCAGAGTCTCCCGCTCCTGTCCACATAGAGCGCCGCCAGGCACTCCTCGCCCTCTTTCACCTTCACCGTCTGCTCATGGAACGGCAGCAGCAGATCCTTCTCCAGTCCCCAATCCAGGAACGCGCCGATCTTCGCCACTTCCTTCACCTTCAGGACTGCGAACTTCCCGACCGTCAGCATCGGCTCCCTGCGCGTCGCGATCAGACGGTCATTCGAATCCCGGTATAAAAACACCATCAGGCGGTCGCCAGTCTGCGTACCCTCCGGGACTTCCTTTTTGGGGAGAAGGACTTTCTCCTGTTCCTCACCCAGATAAATTCCAAAATCTGTCTTTTTTACAACTGTCAACTCCTGTTTCTCGCCTACTCGAAGCATTTTTTCCCTCATTTTCTTCTATAATTACTCGCAGCAAAAGCAGCTGTTCGTTAACTTGAGAAGTTCGCTGCCGCAAGCGCCGCGAACTTCTTGCAAGACAATATTTTATATATTAATGCGCACGCTCATTTTTCACAATCGCATACGGCACCCCCGCCTCATTACAAAGGCTCACAATCAGTGCGTCACCAATCGCAAAGCGGTTCTCCCCGTCATTCCCTTCCCGGTACACATGCGGCACAATCACATCGTGCAGCCGCGCCTGCTGCCGATACTCCACGCAGAGCCGCCCGGTCGCAAAGCCCTCCAGCAGGAATTCCTCCGCCATGTAAATATACTGTCCGTTATTCACATGATGGTTCGTATCCAGATGCTGCCGTCCTACCCGAAACGGCTCCATCTGCTCGCCCTCGCCGGGGAGCTGAATTTTGCGCGGCAGGTACTCCATCTCCAGCCGCGGTGCCATCTCATAGCCGCTTATGACCTCCTTGAGCACCTTGATCGGCCGCCCGCTCTTTACATCAATCAGCGCCCAGACACTGTTTGCCTTTGCCAGATAGTTTCCATCGTCGTCCAGCATGGCAAAATTACGGTAGCCGTAAAACGCCTGAAATCCGTAGGGCCAGGTCTGTGTGATCACATGCTCGCCAAGCAATGGCATCCGCAGAATATCGATCTGCCAGAACAGGATCATCCAGACGCAGCCATACGCGTCCAAACAGTCAATCCCGTTCCCGCAAGCCTCCGAATGGAAGGTCGAGCAGTCCTGAAAATAATCTACAAGAGAAACTAAAGTAAGCCTCCGGTCCGGCCCGACCTCGCTGAACCGGATCCTTCCGTCAAATTGATATGCCATGATTTTCTCTCCTGGTGCGGCCCCTGCCGCGCTTGCCGTTTCCTCAGTCAATATGTCATCAGTGCTTACATCCAGACTGTAGCCATGATAGCACAACCGAAATTTATTTACAAGGAAGAAAAACCTCCCTCCATTTTTACACAGACGCTTCTATCTTTTCAGTGCCAGTTCCAGCCTCCTGTATCAGCACTTCCTTTCCGCGAAACGCAAAGCCATATTTCCGAACTTTCTCAATCCCCCGTGCCTTCAGGTTGGTCTCATATTTCATATCCTCAATCTGCTGCAGTGCCCGCTTCGCTGTATCCTCCAGAGTTTCCTCTTTTTTCGGATCGAACACTTTGAATTCGATGATAATCCCATCCATTTTCCCGTTTCTCGGCTCAATTGAAACATCGTAACGGCCAAAACCACTCTCTCTATTAGATGTCAGAATATGGGTGCGGTCCAGATCCGCAATCAGCCCCAGCGTAAAACCGTGGTAAAACTGCTCCGCCACTTCGCTCTCCGACGTTGCGCTGCCCACATCAAAAAAGCTGAATGTCCGCAGCGTTACCTTTTCCATATAGCGCTGCATTCCCTCCAGATTCCCAGCAAGGAGCATGCGGATAAATTCCGTATACTCATCATAGGACTCGGCAAACCACTTTTTCACCAGCTTCCGAAATGCCACCCGCACCTCATAATTCGTCAGTGCAATCTCATATCGCCCCTCCGAATATTCCCATACCGGAGAGGATTCTGCCAGCGTATCCTGCGTCCAGAGAGAGTCCTCGTCCAGATTCTGCATCCAGAGGGGAATGATATCAGACGGACTCGGCGATTCCATCAAACTTCGCACGATTTTTACATAACCAGTTGTCAAAAACCAGCTCCAGATCGTTTTCGAATCACCGCGCAGCTCCCCATAGGTAATTGATTCATCAATCTCCGTCTCAATCGTACCGCCCTGCAGCAGGATTTCAAACTCGTCCTTTATTTTCAGAGAGCCCTCCCGCACCAGATTGCCGACCAGCGTGTTGCCGCTGGTGTTCATCCAGTAAGGTTCCACCCTCCCGCTTTTCAGAAAATTCAGAATCGACCAGGGATTGTAGATTCCCTTTTGTTTTCCAAACTGAAACCCGTCATACCAGAGCCTCACTGCTTCCTTACATTCGGAAAATCCATAGGCTTCCAGTGCGTCAAAGACCTCGTTTTCTGTGAATCCAAAGCAGTCCTCATACTGCTCCGTGGTAGTCGTCACGACAGCCAGGTTGTTCAGGTCCGAAAAGATCGACTCCTGGGTAATCCTTGTAATACCTGTCATCAATCCCCGGTTCAGATAGGGGTTATCCTTAAAGGCGGCATGAAACATGCGGCGGATATATTTAATGGCTGATTCCCAGTATCCCTCTGTAAAAGCCTCCAGCATCGGAGTATCATACTCGTCAATCAGAATCAACGCAGTCTCTCCGTAGTTTTCATACATACATTGAGACAGAAACCGAACCGCATTCATACATTTCTCATCGGAAGCCTTCTGTGCCGTTATCTCTAAAAAACTCTCTTTCTCAGCTTCCGATAATTTATCAGATTCCAATAAATAAGAATGCTGCTCGAACAATTGTGCCAACTGTAACCGTATGGCGCGGCACATACTCTCATAGCTGTCCGGCTTCACATTCGCCAGGCTCAGGCTGATCACCGGAAGGGTCCCCTGCAGAGTCATGAGCTTTTCTTCCCCTGAAATATAAAGGCCGTCAAACAGCTCCGGCCGATTTTGATAACGAACGGAAAAAAATGTTTCTACCATGTTTAATGTCAGCGTCTTTCCGAACCGCCTCGGCCTCGTAATCAGCGTCACCTGATCCGCGTTCTCGTACCAGTCTTTGATGAAGCGCGTCTTATCTACATAAAATACATCCCGGTCGATAATATCTTCAAACTTTGTTATCCCCAGAGCGACTTTTTTCTTCACGGTCATCCCTCCTCACTTTGGAACGCATCAGCTTTGGAAAGCTTCCACCATGAAAATTGTCCAGAAGCTGCCCATTTTGCCTATCACAATTATCTTCTAACACTCAATCTAACGTTTAAATGCAGTATAGCATATTTATATCAAAGATACTATCAGAAAATCGGGCAGAGGCTGAAATCATTCTGCCCCTGCCCGATTATATTTGTAATGTGTATGATTGCCTTGTGTTCCTCTGAAGTATTTTTCTGAAGTGTCATTCTGAGGTGTTTTTCTAAAATGTTTCTCTGAACAGTTCCTCCTGAATGTTCATCGAATACCGTTTGTACGTTTTCCATGGAAAAGATGCCCCGGATTTGACCTTTTTCCAGATACATTCTAAAAGGAATTCCAGGAGAGCCCTGACTTTTTCTATTTTTCCAATGCGTACTTTCTGAGAAAATACGCCGGCCCGCAGCTCCAGGCATGGCAGTAGCTGTTCACGATGCTGCCGCCATAGGGCGACTCCAGCGGATTCTCCGGATTGTACAGTTCCCAGAAGGTATCTGCACTTTCCGCCGCCATTCCCCCCCAGTACCGGCGAAGCAGCTCCATTGCTTTCTCCGTCTTTCCGGCCTGAATGAGCGCATCCGCAAAATGATGGTACATATACGGCGTGACCATTTTATGCGCTCCGGGAATCTGCCCGACCTTCTCCAGGACAGAACCATCCGCCGCGCCTCCAAGCACCATCCATGCCTGGCTCGCGTAGGAAACCTGACGCGAATCACCGCTTACAAATACGCCCAACTCCTGATCATAAAAGTGATGCTTCGCCGCGTCTGTCTTTTGCTTCAGATCCTTCGCCAGCGCGGCTGACAGACTTGTATAATCTACGTCTTTCGTATTCCTCTTTCCGGCATTCCGTTTTTCCGCCGTCTCGTCAGGTTCCGATGTCTCACCTGATTCTGACATCTCACCCGTTTCCAATGTCTCAGCCAGACTTGATTGCAAAAGCGAACTCTTTTTCGCCGCTCCCATTTGAATATTCCCTTCCAGCACCTGCGTCAGCTTCAGCAGCGCGCGCGTGCAATAAAGGTAGATCCCCTGCGCTGACGCCTGTTTGTTCAGGTACAGATCCCAGTCCACAAAACACCAGCCCAGCACATCCGAATCGCGGATGACTCCATTTTCATCAAAATTTTCCTGCGCCAGCTCCCACTGCCGCAAGGCCGTCGGATACAGCTCACATACCGTCTCCAGATCGCCGGCCGCGGTGTAATAGTCCCGGAGTGCCGCAATGAAAAACAGGGAATAGTCGAACATCACGGTATCGTCTGCCTCGATCTCCGGCTCCAGAAAAATACAGGCACTCACGCGTCCCTCCGCAAGCGTGGATCCCGCAAACAGATAGAGACAGGACTTTACCATGTCATTCTGCCGGTAGGTCTCATAATTGGTCAGCGCCTGCAGGCGAAGGTCGCCGATCCACAGCCGCCGGTCGCGCTTCGGACCGTCCTCAAAAACGGTCTGCATGCATTCGTGCAGGGTGCGGCAGGCGATTCGGTCCAGTGCTGCGTCCTCCGGCGATCCGTTATCAAACGGCTGCAGTCGGCCATCGTCCGCGCTGCTGACTGCCGTGCAGGACACCTCATCTACCGTCAGCTGGAATTTGCTGCTGACATCCAGTATTTCAATCAGGACATAGCGAAACGCGTACCGCCGGGGCAGGTCGATCGTCATCGGAAGAATATCAATGTGCAGCTCCTCCGACTGAATCCACCCTTTGGATATCCATCCGTGGTAGGCATTTACATCCTCCTTCAGCTCCTGCAGGCGCTCCGCAAAACGCACCCGCAGCCACACCGGCGCGTCCGGATGGCTGCCAGTAAATCCAAGCTTCATGCGCAGATAACCGACCTGATGATCGCCGAAATCCAGCAGCAGGCTTTCTCCGGTGCCAAGCGGTTCGGCGGCATCTGTTTTTGCGAAGATTTCATTTTTAGGCAGACCGCGCGGATTCTCCAGCGGAAATACCTCTGTTTTGTAAAGTTTCGGAAACAGAGAGTTCGCCTTTTCTAAAAAGTAGTCATTGTTCTGTACACAGCGTTTGTTTTCCAAGTCATACCTCATTTCAGATACTCTTTCCCGCAGAATGGATCGACCGGACTTACTCCGGTAAATGCAGCCCGTCCCATGATCCGCTCCATCACAGCCTCGCAGAAATCAGGCCGTGTACTATAGGCATTGATGTAGGTCTTCACCATCGGCGCGTCGAACAGATGATACGGATACGCGGTGCTGATCATCAGTACCGGCACCTCCTGCACCAGCCAGGGCGCGTCGTCGCCGAGGCCAAACGCAACGTTCCAGTTCAAACGCAAAGTCGTGTTGTTGGACGCATTTTCCATATTGCAGATGTAAACGTATAAATCATAGGCATTTCTGGCCTCGCCCACACTGCGGTACATTTCATGCATCAGGGCGGCTTTTTCCGGAGACAGCTGATCGGTCATGTAATCCTGCACCGTGATGCCAACCCGGCGGTCGCGCACGGTGACTTCAAAGCCTTCTTTTTCAAACAACTCCTTCCAGCGCGTCACGACCGGATTTTCCGGGCTCATGTCTTTCTGAATCGCATTCAGATACACGCGCTTGTATTTTGCCGGAGATATCGGCAGGAGGTTCTGCTTATCCCGCACGAGCGTGATGGATTTCTCCGCCACTTCCTCTGCCCAGGCTCTGTGCTGCGCGCAGCCGACCTCACCCAGCCGCTCTTCGCCGGGTACCAAGGTACCATCAGATTTCTTTTTGTGCAGCCCCAGCGCCGCCTTTGTTCCCAGAATCCGGGTGACCGCCTCGTCCAGTCTTGCCACGCTTAAGATTCCATTTTTCAGTCCGGCCATCAAAAAGCCAAAGTCTTCCTCAAGATCTTTGTTAAACAAAATCATATCCGCGCCCGCTGCGATAGCGGACGGAATCGCCTTGGCCCTCGGCATGGCGGCCGTAAAGCCAACCATCGGCGTTGAATCTGTGCAGATCAGGCCGTTAAAACGCAGTTTTTTGCGGAGCAGACCGGTCAGCAGGACCGGGTTCAGGCTCGCCGGCAGCAGCTTTTCCTCATCCGTCGCGTCCGGCTTGAGCGCGGCCACATATGCGGGCTGGGCGATATGCCCCGCCATGACGGTCTGCGCTCCCTTCGCGATCAGTGTAGAATAAACTTTTCCGTAGGTCCTGTCCCACTCATCTGTGGAGAGGGAATTCACGCTGGTGAGGATGTGCTGGTCCCGCTCGTCCACGCCGTCGCCCGGGAAATGCTTGATGGCAACCGCCACGCCGTTTTCCCTTGCTCCATCCATGTAGCGGGAAGCATTCGCAATGACACGGTCCGGATCGCTGCCAAAGGTACGCACATTCGTAATCGGGTTGTGAAATTCCAGATCAATATCCACAATCGGTGCGAAGCTCCAGTTGAGCCCCAGTGCCGCTCCCTCTTTCGCGGCCACATAGCCCATGCGGTATGCGTTTTCCGGGTCATCCGTCGCCGCCACTGCCATCGGCTGTCCGAACGAGGTTCCCTCGAATGCCAGTCCATCGCCCCCGGCCTCAGTATTGGCCGCGAGCAAAAGTGGTATTTTCGATAAATTCTGGATCGTCTCGTGCGTCTTCCGGATATTTGCCGCGGAATCAGCCCGGTACATCAGACCGCCGACCCCGACCTCGCATACCAGATGACGCAGTACATTTTCATCACTGGTAAACCCCATCGGGCAAAAGACCTGCCCCGCCTTTTCCTCAAGCGTCATGGAAGAAAGTGTCTCTTCCACCCACATCACATCAGAATCACTTAAGGAAAACGGTTCTTTTTTTAAGTCAACCATCTTTTCAGCCTCCCCCTTCTGTCATCGTTCCCATTATGACTGCCCAGTTCTTCAATGCAATTAAAAATATCTCTGAATGCCAGCTTTATCGATTTCATTCTTCATACAGCTTTCTCTGGCGGGCAGCCAGACCGCCGCAGTTTTTTCTACATCCGAAAAAACTGCCTTTAGTCACAGTCCTCAGCCAACCGTTACCAAGAACACTGCCGCGGCATTTCTACGCAGTCTTCCGCTCCGCCCGATGTCCTGTGAAGAACGTGGTAATCTTGTACTCGTTGCTCAAAAAGATAACGAAGCCCACGAGGATCAGCGCCGTAACAATCTGCTGGATAGAAGAATCCACATTCAGGCGGCTGTACATCAGGCTGACGAATGCGGAGGTCACCGCTCCGAGCAGATATCCCAGCTTGTCGTTTGAAAAGCGTCCAATAAAGCCGCCCACAAACATCGGGAAGAACGCGGTAAACATCACGCCGATGGAGCCGAAATTCAATGACATCTGGATGGTGCCGTTGTTGGTCGCCGAGATGAAGCCGACCACGCCCATGAACATGCCGGCGATCCCATAGGTAATGATCGCGTTCGGAATTTCCCGGATGCCGGTATTGACGGAAATCTTCTGGCCATACATCAGCGCCCTGTGGTTGTAGCCGAAACGGCTGAGATCAAAAACGACGATCATGAAAATCAGTCCCACAACAATGACCGCGCAGTAGAACGGAATCGTACCGACCGAGGTATATTCCGTGTTTGTGACAAACGATACGCCGTATCCGCCGGTGACAACATAAGCCAGACCCTCATAGAACAGTGTAACTCCCAGAGATACGATGATAGCAGGCAGCCGAAGCACCACATACACGATGCCGGAGAGCACGCCGAGCACAAATCCCGCCAGAATGGAAATCAGCAGCATCATCCAGACAGGCAGTCCGGCGGCAATACTGATCTGCGCACTGATCACGGAGGACAGCAGGCTGATGGCGCCAAGCGAAAAGTCAAATCTTCCGGAATTCAGATTGATATGCAGGGCAAATGTCGTAAGCATCACGGACGCGGACGCCCGTACAAATACCTTCCAGCTGAACGCGTTGGCAAAATAGGTGACGCCCCCTGCGATGCAAAGGATCTGGCACACGGCAAAAGCTATAAGAGGAATTGCAATCGTGCCGAGAATTCGTTTCAAATAATTATTCATATCCAACCACCTGCCGTTTTTTGTGAATCCCTCTGCCGGTGGGCAAACCGGCAAAGGGGTATGTCAAGGAGGATTACCGCTAACCTGCGGATCTTAACGGTTTATAAAACCGAATGTAATCATCCGCTTTATAGCCTTTCGAACCTTGCAGGATTACATTCCTGCAATATCATCATAAGTATACGCTCCGACGAATTCCGCGAAGGCCGCGTAATCCGCTTCCAGATACTGGTCAAGGATGTCTTTCGTGTAAGCCGGAGCCTCTACGCTGTCGCCGCTCTGATAGGTCTGGAAGTCTTCATAGCTGGTCGCTACCCAGTAGCCCTGGCCAAATGCGAGGGCATATCCTTCGTCCGTGCGGATCGGGTCGCCGTCGATGGCACGCATCACTGCAATGAAGATCGGTCCGATGCTGGAGTTGAATTTTCCTGCCAGATAATCAACAGAACCTGCGCTCATAGCCTCGCCAAGAGAATCGACATAAGAATCAACAGTTGCGATTTTTACACTGTCCGGCTTGGATGCCGCAAAGAAATCCGCGCCGTTGCCAACTGCCAGGAATGCCTCCAGGCCTTCCACATTTACAGCGGACTCGCAGGAAGCGTACCAAGCGTCATCCATAGCATAGCCTTCCACAACGCTCAGCAGATTGATGGTGCCGATCGCGCCGGTCGAAACCGCGCAGCCGTCCGCATAAATCTGAGCCACGATTGAATCCTTGTCAGTCGCTCCATTGTAATTCGCATCGTCGCCGCCTGCTTCCACCATTGCGGTCAGCATGCCTGCCACGCGGTAAATGTGCATCTCGGTATAGTACGGAACCGCGCCAGTGAAGATGCCGAAGTTTGTCATGCCCTGATCCAGATAATATTTCGCCATGTCATAGCCGGTCTGGAACTCGGTATCATTGTCCGGGCCGATCGCGCCCACATAATACTCATACTCTTTGTAGGTCTCGTACTGCTCGTCCGTCAGAGTACCGGTCGCAACTGCGTAATACACGCCTTCTTCCTCGCACTGCTCAATCTGTGCCGGGCGGTCAAAGGAAGAAAATGAAATGATGGCCTTGCAGTTCTGCGCGATCATCGTGTCGATGGCGTCCTTCTCGCCGGCCGCGTCTTCCAGCTGATCGGAATAAATGAATGTCACGTCGTACTGTTCCTCAATGTAATCCTCATAATAAGAGCGGAATCCAAGCGCCTCGCCGGAAGTCGTATCCGACACCAGTACGCCAATCTTTGTCGACTTCGCCGCGCTTGCACATGGCGCGAATGAAAATGCCATGCTCAGTGACAGAGCCAGTGCTGTAACCTTCTTAAAATTTTTCATGGTTCTCTCCTTTTCTTTTTTACTGAAATCTTTTACTGGTTTAGGATGGCAATTTTTGAAATTTGTACCCGCATCCCAAACGTGAACAGTTACTGATATTTATGTTTTACGGCTTTCCCACCGCAGAAACCTGTTTCGCCTGTGATCGCTCTTTCGGCACTCCCTCTGTTGAAACCTGCTCCCCAATCCGGCCATTGCCATTTCTCGGCATTCCCGATCGATGCCCCGGCAGATTATCTGATTTACCTCGCCAGCATCTTCTGCCGGTACCCAAGCGACGTGAGTACCACGACCGCCAGGAAAATCACGGCCTTTACCATCTGCCCGATGCCGGAGCCGAGCTGCAGGATGGACATGATCTGATCCAGCACGGAGATCGAGATTGCTCCGATGACAGCCGCGCTGATTTTGGATTTCGCACCGCCGGATACCGGCATACCGCCGAACACGATCGCCAGTATGACATTCATTCCGACTCCGGAAGCCGTGTTTCTGGAAACGGTCGGCGCGTAGGTCACGGTCAGGATCGCTCCGAGTCCGATGCCCACTCCGCAAAGCACGAAGGCCACGATCGCCATTTTTTTCATCGAGATACCGGTCAGCTTCGCACAGAGCGGATTCCCGCCCAGGAATTTCTGGAAGCGTCCGATTTTCGTATAGTTGAACATGAACGCCGCGAAGGCCAGATACAAAATCAGCACGATCAGCTTAAATGCCATGTTGTCAAAGGGATCGACCGCTTCTGACGGAATGCTGATGGAATCGCCGGTGCCGTTGATCTGGATGAGTACCAGCGCGAACGCGTTCAATATGGACATCATGGCGACAGTCGTAATGAACACGGGCAGGTCCAGAAACGCAGCCAGAAGGGAGCTGATCAGTTCGATCCCGATGGCCACCAGCACACAAACCAGCATCATCACCACGATGGAGCCTGTTGCGTTGTAGGCCATCGCGCCGATCATGGCGCTGACCAGCGTCGCTGCTCCCAGGCTGATATCAAAGGAGCCAAGTGTATAGATGAAAATCGCCCCGGTCGCCACCACCGCGCACACCACGCTGGAGTTCAGAATGGCCTGAAAGCCTTTGTCAAAGCGGATATCCTCCCAGTATCCGACGCCCAGATACACCGCAATCAATACCAACAGACCGATGATGGGAACCAGATTCAGGATTCTGCGCTTCATCAGAACCTTTTTGCGCGAGGGCGCTTTTATTGCTTTTTCCTGTTCCATTTTTTCCTCCTAACCCGGACAAGCCGGAACCAAAATTTTGCCATTCCGCGCAAGATTTTGTTCTTAAAATTCCTATGGATGATACAAAAATGCCGCCTAACTGTGAAGCACTATACTGTTACGATACCGCCTGACAGCAGCTCGTGCTTTGTGTCCCGGTTTCGCGGAAAGTTGCAGTTTGCATCAAATCATATAATCAATCACCTTGCTGTCAGTCAGGTCGCGGCTCCGCGCAAATTCCCCGGATATCACCCCGTCCTTCATGATAATCACACGGTCGCTCATGCCGATCAGTTCCGAGAGCTCCTCGGAAATCAGCAGAATCGCTTTTCCCTCCATCCGCATCCGGTACATCATCTGGTACATAAACTGTTTGACGCCAATGTCTACACCTCTGGTCGGACAATCGAGAATCAGGATGTCGCTGTCGCGCCCGACCCATTTGCCAAACACAACCTTCTGCTTATTGCCGCCGGAGAGCTGGCTGACCTCCTGCTCCCCGTCAAAGCATTTGATGGAAAGGGTTTCAATCTGCCGGTTCACATATTCTTTTTCTTTGCTCCGGAGAATCAAATGTCCGTTTACCGCAAACCGGTCCAGACCGGCGATCGCGATGTTGTCTCCGATCGAGGCGTTCAGGTTCAGCGATTCCGTGTCGCGGTCTTTGCTCACATAGCCAATCCCCAGGCTCATAGCAGTACTTTCATCTCTGACCGGATGGCCGCCTGCCGTTACAGAGCCCTGTGCGAGCGGTTCCGCTCCGAACAGCACTTTCCCCAGCGTATGCATCCCGCAGTGCGACAGGCCTCCGATACCGAGGATTTCTCCTTTGTGAAGCTGCAGGTCCAGATGATTCAGATCTGCCGCACAGCCATCTTTTAGTTCCAGCACCGCCTCATCTGAGACGGGCGTACCAAAATCGCTGCGGTAATAGTCGCCCTGGATCTCGCGTCCGACCATGTACTGCTTGACCACGTCAGCGTCAAAATCCTTTTTCGAAAGTGTCGCGGCCATCACGCCGTCTCTTAAGACAGTCAGCTCGTCGCAGACCTCCATGACCTCGTCCAGGTCATGAGAAATAAAAATGACAGATTTTCCTTTTTCCTTAAACTGCTTCACCACATCGTAGAGAATCTTTCTGCCATCCTGTGAGAGCGCCGTGGTTGTCTCATCCACTACCAGAATATCCGGATCCTTCATCACGACCTTCGCAATCTCGACCAGCTTGCGCGTCTGGAAGTCAATGGCCGCCATCGGCATCGATCCCCGCACATCCCTGATTCCAATCGCATCCAGCGCGGCGTCCGCAGCCTCGTTCATCCGTTTACGGTTTACCAGTCCGAAACCGTTCTGAAACTGCTTTGTTTCTCCCAGAAACAGATTCTCCGCCACGGAGATACCCTGAATCGTACCGCTCTCCTGCACGATCATGCCGATGCCGTGCCCCAGCGCGTCAATCATCGACTCCGGATTCCAGGGCTTCCCATGGAAAAACATTTCACCCGCACTGGCCTTCTGCATTCCGGCCGCGATGGACGAAATCGTCGACTTTCCTGAGCCATTCTCACCGATCAGCCCGCGCACCTCGCCCGGGTACACGGTAAAGTCCACATTTTTCAGCGCGACCGTTGTGCCGAAATACTTGGTGATCTGTTTCATTTCAAGTATCGGTTCTGCCATATCCTCACCTCACTGCAAATTCCCGCCTGATGGCTTATTACACTTTTACACGATTGCCTGTTTTTGCTTTTTACGCTTTCTTTTTCAACGCTTTTGCCTTTTTGCTTTTCCGTTATTTATGATCTGTTTGTATTTTAAAGAAAGAACCCGTTTTCTCACATCTAAGAGATTGTTCAATTTTCCTTCCTTTTTTGCTGAATTTGAAATTATTTTCGTTTAAATCCAAATTATTTTTGTTCGATTTCATTTTTTTCATGAAAAAAATGACATTTTGCAGAAACCCGCACAAAAATCAGATTTGATTTTTGTACATATTTCCCATCAAAACATCATTTTTTACCTATTTATAACTCTCAAAACCCACGTTTCAGGCGTCGTCAAAAATAAAATATTTATTTTTGCGCTTTTTAAAACCTTTAATTTTTAATCTTTTCTCTTCAAAACAATCCATGAAAAGCTTGTATTTTTATCCTGACCGGCCTATAATTCAAAGAAACCGTTTCAGCAGTCATACGTAGGGAGGACTTCATCCAGATGCGTCAGAAATATGAAATTCTGAATTTTACCGCAAACGCGCCGATGCGCTGCAGTCTGCAGAAAATCGGGGAAATTGAGCCGCACATCCATGATTTTTTTGAGGTTGTGCTGATTTTAAGCGGCACCTGCACGGTGACGGCAGCACAGCAGATTTCTCACCTGCAGGCGGATGATGTGATCGCCTTTGACTGCCACACACCACATTCTCTCAGGGGCTCCGAATGTGTCCTGATCAGCGTTCAGTTTGATCAGACCCTGTTCGAGAATACGCTGCCGCACCCCTTCCGTCCGAGCTTTTTCTGCGATTCCTCCCGCCAGGGGCAGCTCCCCGCCTTTGACGCCATCCGCCGTCAGATCGCGCGTCTCGTGAAAAACAACGCCGAAATGCAGTCCGGATATGAGCTTCGGAACTGGTCAATCATCTATGATCTGATGGATGTGCTCTATAATCACTTTCGCCTGGATGACACAAGCGTGCAGAGTCAGAAGCTTCACCGCTACGCGGACCGGATGTCCGCCATCAACCGGATTATCAACGAACACTATATGGAAAATTTCACGCTGACCCGCCTGGCCGATGAGATCCATCTGTCCGCCCCTTACCTGTCTAAATTTTTCGAACAGCATTACGGCATGACCTTTCTCAACTATCTCACCGAAATCCGCATCAATCATGCCGTCACCGAATTGACGCAGACCGATCACAATATCGAACTGGTCTCCGCAAACAGCGGCTTCCCGAACAGCCACTCCTTCGCGCAGGCCTTTAAAAAACGCTATCAGATGCTTCCCAGCGCTTGGCGCCGTCAGGCGCGCATCAGCAAAGCACCGGAAAATACCATGTCAGAGCCCGAGCAGCATGATTATATAGCCGGGCTGAAAAAATACCTGGATTCCCCTGCCGCCCCGCATCTGCCGGAACAGGTTGCCTCTGTTTCGATCCAGTGCAGTGTATCTGCCGAAGGCACTCCTCTTACGCACAGCTGGAGAAAGCTCATGCCAGGCGGAAGCGCCAGAGATCTTCTGTTTTCCAACATTCAGGAAATGGTGCGGCGCATGCAGCGCGAGATCGGTTTTGAATACATTCGTTTTCATGGGATTTTCTCCGACGATATGCGCCTCGTCAGCCGCGGGACGGACGGAAAACTCTCTTACAGCTTTCTCTTCGTCGATGAGGTCCTCGACTTTCTCTTTGAAATGAAATTAAAACCAGTCATTGAATTCAGCTTCATGCCGGAAACAATGGCCAAAACTCCGCAGAAAAAATTTATCAACTACTGCACCAGCGAACCCCGCTCCCTGAGTGAGTGGTGCGAGCTGGTAGAAGCTTTCATCCGTCATATTCTGGCACGCTATGGAACTGGCGTCGTCCGCACGTGGCTTTTCACCCCGTGGAGCCTGCCCGACACTCCCATTCACATGTTTGGATTCTCTTCCAAAGAGGCCTTTTATGAATTTTACCGTGCGACCTGGATTACTGTAAAAAAGCTGGATCCGCAGCTATGCTTCGGAGCTCCCTCTACGTACTACATCGTCGGGGAGGAGCACTGGTACGCCACTTTTCTGAACTGGTGCGAAGGCAACGACTGCCCGCCGGATTTTCTGAACTTTCACTACTACGACACCGTGCAGCAAAGAAACAGTTACGCAGCTATGGATCTGTTTGGCTTTGCCAATTCCATGACACTTGGCGAAAGTCCGGACGGGCTCTCCGATTTTGTGCGGCAGGTGCGCCGCGATCTGGCCGCCCGCAGCCGTTCAGGGAAAGCGCGCGGCAAAAGCTACCCGGTCTATCTGACCGAGTGGAACAACACCCCCAGCCATCAGGACTGGCTGAACGATACCTGCTTTAAGTCCTGCTATCTGGTCAAGGGAATTCTGGAAAATATGGATGCGCTGGAAAGCTTCTGCTACTGGTCCCTTTCCGACTGGACGGGAGAATCCGCAATTCCATCCGAATTGTTTTTCGGCGGCCTCGGACTCTTTACCAAAAACGGAATACCCAAGGCTTCTTACTACGCGCTGACGCTGCTGCGGCATCTGGGCAATGTCTGCATTGGACAGGGGTCCGGCTGGTATGCTACGAAAGAGCGCATCCAGCAGGAACCCTATGATGTCTATCAGATCCTGCTTTATAATTACCGGCATTTTTCCCACCTGTACGCACTCGGTGAGCGTTTTGACATGACCTTTACCGACCGCTATACCCCCTTCTCGCCGGAGCAGTCCATGGATGCGGCCATCACGTTGACCGATCTCCCAGAGGGCACCTATATGGTACGGGAAGTCTCCGTCGGCAGAAAAAGCGGCAGTGCTTTTGATGAGTGGGTTTCTATGGGAGCGGAAGAACTGGAAGAAGAAGAGCTTACGAATCTGGAAGGGCATTCCCGGCCGGGGATTACAAAATACACCGCTGCAACAGACAACGGTGTGCTGAAACTGAATGTCATGCTGGAAATGCTCGAAGTGAAGCTGGTTATGCTGCGGAGAATAAAGGATGCCGTCTGAGAAGGCGGCATCCTTTGATTTATGCACACGGCTGCGAAAGGAAATTAGTGGCTTTGCCACTCGCGGCCGGCGCACGCGGATAGGGGAGAGGAGCATTCCCCTATCCGTTTGATCACAGGCGTACTGTAACATTTGATAAAATCCTTGTCCTGCGGCAAGAAAGTCCTGTCAGTCATTGATTTTTTCAATTTTCCTCTCAAGCATAATATCACCTCATAGCGTTTGTACGTTTTCCAGTGAAATTATACCCCTGTTTTGTCATTTTTCCAAGGTTATTTTAAGGTGAAAATGACATTTTTCCATGTTTTATATTCAGACACCTGAAGCAGTTTCAGTGAGAGTGGAAAAAGCCTTTTTTCTTAAAAACCATATAGTTCCTCCAGTCCGATCAGCCTTAAATTTACTCCGTCCTGTTTTTGCCGCAGTGTCTCTGTAAATCCTGTTTTGGAAAACAGGTAATAATAGTAGTTGTCAAATTTTCCCATTGCCCTGGCATACTCTTTCATCCGCTCCCATTCACTGGCAGGAACATCTTCATTCCGGAACTTACAGGAGCCAACGATTGCGCTCCGTTCTTCCTCGGAAATGGCAACTACATCAATCTGCGCCTGTTTATGCGTCACTGGATTTCCGCCCCACCACTGACCAATATCCTGCGGCTGAAAAGGAAGCTTTTCATCATAATACAGCAAATAATCCCGGCAAATTTTCTCAAACACCAGCCCCATGTAATCGGGCAGGCGGCTTTCCACCGCGGAAGTATAAACCCTTTCAAATCGATCAGAAACGATCACTGCCATATTTTTCGGAACAAAAGTATACCAGAATCGGAAAAACAGATCCTCCAGTTCATAAACCGGACGTTTTGAATTGCGGTCCGTAACTGGCGTCTCCCGTCTGATGATCCCCAAGGTATTCAGATTTCCAATAAACTTGGCGCAAAGGCCGCTTTCCATACCAACAGCTGACGCGATTTCGGTCAGCTTTGATTTTCCGGATGCAATCGCCGTAATAATCGCGTTATAAGTGGCAGGCTCCCGAAGCTCCTGCTTCAGCAGATTAGATGGCTCCTCAAACAGCATGGAATTGTTATTAAACACTCCATCCAACAGGTTTTCCCGAATTGTACGATCCGGAGAAAACTGTTCCAGATACAAAGGTACTCCTCCGGTCACCCCATACATAATCGCCTTTTCCTCACAGGAATATGCAGGAAACCAGCGGCCGGTATCCAGATAATCAAATGGCAGTATTTTAAACTGACCAGTCCGGCGGCCATACAAGGGACTCTGATAGCCCAATACCTGATTCTCCATAAAGCTCATCGATGAGCCGCAGAGAATCAGGAACAATTTTGATTCTTTAAATTGATGATCCAGGAAATTCTGAAGGATTGATGAAATCGTCGGCTCCGCCTTCGCCAGATAAGGGTATTCATCAATCACGAAAATCAGACGATCCCGCATTGCCATTTCCTGAATTTTCAAAAACGCATCTGCAAAGCTCCTGAAAATAACGTTTTGTACCGTGTACCCCGTTTCTGTCTCCGCAGACATAATAGCTCCGGACATTGCTTCCAGATTCATCTTAGCTGAATTTTCCATCGCCGCAAAAAAAACGGCCTTTTTATCCTTACAAAATTCATTGATAAGAGTCGTTTTGCCGACTCTTCGTCTTCCATAGACAATCGCCACCTCGAGTTTGTCGCTTTTATACATGGCATTCAGTCTTTTTAATTCTTTTTCTCTTCCGATAAACATACCATCTGACCTCCCTTATCTGCTAAAACAGGCAGACACCGTTCAATGCGGTCTTTCATTTCGTCATCACGATATACTATATTATAATGACGAAAACAGAGTAGTCAAGATGCCTTCAGAGAAATTATGCTAAAAAACTATAATCAGCAGGAGCAGAAATCCTTCTGCCCCTGCTGATTACATCACTTTCGCATTTACACGGCAGCGAAACACCGATAACATCGCTCGCATTTGAACGGCAGCGAAACACCGATAACATCGCCCGCATTTCATCGGCAGCGAAACACCGATATGGCGTGTATTCATCGCGCAGTACGTTTTTATTTTATCGCGAAGCAATATAATGTCAAGTTTCCATTAAGTCTAATATCCTACAGCAACATATTTAATTTCACCGCCGGCCTCTTCTTTCTTTCCCACGTTTTCACCATCTGCTCCCGCAGGAATTCCAGAAATCCATCGATCTTTCCGGTCTTATCGAATACGGTCAGTGCCATGTAATACTTCTTTTTGTCCTCCTCGAACAGTTACCGTAAAATATTCAGGCCGGCCGATACACAATATTATTCGTATTTCCATCCTTCACTATTAAGCCTGTTTGCGTTAGCAAAGAAAGATATCGATATACCGTAGACGCTGATTTTCCCAGAAGCTTTGCTGCCTCCTTTGGAGAAATCTGACCATTTTCCTCAATGAACTCCACCAGGGGTGCTACTTTTTTCATGTTCACTTCAGTCAAAACTTCGGTCAAACTTCGGTCATTCTCCTGACCCGTTTTTTTCTCATCAGTTGTTACGATGAAACCGGTACGATCCTGCCCGTCTGAGGACCTGCCTTCCTGAATTCTTTCTTTTTTCAAAAAATCCTCATGTATGAACAATCTTGTAATAAAATAACTTCTGCTTTCGTCTGTCTCAAACTCTGGTTGCGGCGAACCATTCTTTTCAAGCGCATCCAAAATCTTTTTAAATCCCGTATTCCGGCCTTCTGTATTCCGGAAGATCGCTGATAATATTCATGTCTCTGCATACCTCAATAAAATCTCCGGTCATTGCTTTCTCATAAAGAGAACTGTTCACCTCTTTTAAATATTCCTGAACCAGAGTGATATTCAGATCCGCAATCTCAGCCTGATGATTCACCCGATCATCGAAAGGTATCCGATTCTACCATGCACAGTCAGAAATAGCAAGATACACTTCTGCATCGCAGCGCCAAAGAATAAAAAGCTGTGGTTTAACCGAATCCCAGATTTTTTGCC
>JAJBVE010000010.1 GCA_020859995.1 Clostridiales bacterium | reverse complement strand
TCGCCTATGGCGGCGCGGCACTGGGTATCATCATGGCCGCTACGCAATATCGGGCAGGACATGTCAGTCTTGCGGGCTGCCTGCTCATTATTCTGCTTGGCGCGGATTTCTTTCTGCCCATGCGCCAGCTCGGTTCCTACTTTCACATCGCCATGAACGGCATGGCCGCCAGTGACAAGATCTTTCGCCTGCTGGATTTACCGGAAGCTGAGCAAAAAAAGGGCGAACGTATGGAAACGCCTCCTCGCTTCGCGAAAGACGAATCTCTGGCGGATGGAACGATTGTCCTGCGAGAGCTTCGGTTCTCTTATCACGCAGAATCAGCCGCTCCTGCCGCGAAGAATGAAAGTGACAAAGCACCCGCTCACACCGCGAAGAATCAAAGCGGCAAATCATCCGTTCACACCACAAAGGATGAACGTGACAACGCATCCGTTTACGCTGCGAAGGATCAGGCTGACCGATCGGCGGATGCTGCTATTACAATAGACGCACAGGATCATGCAGCAAATCGGGAAGTTCTTCATGGAGTTAACATGGAATTCCCCAAAGGAAGCTTTATATCCATCGTCGGGGAATCCGGCTGCGGCAAATCTACGATTGCCTCCATCCTGATGGGACGGAACCACAATTATCAGGGCAGCGTCACCATCGGTAAAGGAATCTCCGACGCGGGCGAACCTGGTGTAGAGTTACGGGAAATCAGGGAAGCTAGTCTGATGGAAAGCATTACCTACGTCAGTCACCAGAGCTATCTTTTCAAAGGCACCATCCGCGACAATCTTCTGATGGGCGACCCGGATGCCAGTGATGAAAAGCTGTGGGAAGTCCTTGAGCAGGTAAAGCTGGCAGATTTTCTGAGGGTAAATGCTTCCTCTTCGCAGACGGGTTTTGCTGGCAAAACCAACAAAAAAGATGAAGAAAACATGGCAGACGGTCTGGATACCCGCCTGACTGAACAGGGCGGCAACCTTTCCGGCGGACAGCGGCAGCGGCTTGCGCTGGCAAGGGCACTGCTCCATGACAGTCCGATTTATATTTTCGACGAAGCCACTTCCAATATCGATGTGGAAAGTGAAAACGATATTATGGCACAGATTCATGCCCTGGCGAAGCGAAAAACGGTAATCTTAATCTCTCACCGCCTGGCGAACGTGACAGATTCCGACCGCATTTATGTGATGGATGCCGGAGTTGTCGTTGAGGAAGGGAAGCATGAAGCGCTTCTTGCAAAGGATGGCTGCTATGCCGCGCTCTGGAAGGCACAGCAAAGTCTGGAGAAATATGGAACTGCCAATGAAATTTCGCTTTGCGAAGGAAATATCCCGCACGAAGTGTGGAATGCTCCTCGATGAGAACAAACCCGTGGGAAGGATGGTGAATAACATGAATAACAAAGCCTTAAAGGACAATATTCCAAAGAACAAAACGCTGAAAAAGAGAAGTGGTTTTACCGTAATGCTGCGGCTGATCGGCCTGGTAAAACCGCTGACGGGATATATGATTCTGGCCATCTGTATGGGATTGGCAGGTCACTTATGCGCCACTTTCATTACCGTATTCGGCGGCTATGCCGTGCTTGACTTGCTGGGAATGGATACGCCGTTCCCGCTCGGCGCGGTTTTTGCCTGTGTGATTCTGTTTGCCGTCCTGCGGGCAGGGCTGCGCTACGGGGAACAGGCCTGCAACCATTTTATTGCGTTCAGGCTGCTGGCACTGATCCGTGACAAGGTGTTCCGCGCACTGCGGAAGCTCTGCCCGGCCAAGCTGGAAGGGCGCGACAGAGGCGACCTGATCTCCGTCATCACCTCAGATATCGAGCTTCTGGAAGTCTTCTACGCCCATACCATCTCCCCGGCAGCCATCGCGTTTTTGTACACAGTGCTTTTGTGTCTGTTTATCGGCTCTTTTCACTGGGTACTGGGACTACTGGCGCTGACCGCATATCTGGTGGTTGGAATTGCCATTCCGCTGGCTGCCTCCCATTTAAGCGGAGATACAGGTATGCAGTTCCGCACAAAATCCGGCGAGCTCTCCAGCTTTGTACTGGAAAGTATGCGCGGGCTTACCGAAACCATCCAGTATCATCAGGGCAGCAAACGCCTGGCAGAAATGAACGCACAGACAGACGCCCTTTCCAAAGACGAGGAACGGATGAAACGAAATCAGGGGCTGAACAGCGCTGTGACAAATACCGTCATTCTGTTTTTTGACTGCATGATGCTTTTTATCTCGTCATCGCTCTTCTGTCAGGGGAAGGTAACCTTGGCAGGGGTACTGATCCCTACCATAGCACTCTTTTCCTCCTTCGGCCCAGCAGTCGCACTGGCTGCTCTCGGCAGTACCCTGCAAAACACGTTTGCGGCGGGCAACCGGGTGCTGGATATTCTGGAGGAATCGCCCGTTACCGAGGAGATTTCCGGCCAGCCAAAAGTCCGTTTTCACGGAGCTTCCGCAGAGCACGTAACCTTTTCCTATGAGGACACGCAAAACACACAAAATTCTTTTCGCTCCGTAACAGATGGTACTTCCACGGAAAGATCTGCGCTGGCTATGGAAGCTTCACCCGAAATCATTTTACAGGATGTCTCCGTCGATTTCCCGGAGCATCAGATCATCGGTATCACCGGCAAAAGCGGCAGCGGGAAGTCTACCCTACTGAAGCTGCTGATGCGCTTCTGGACGGTAAATCAGGGAAAGATTGCGATTTCCGGTACCTCCGTGGATCAGATGAATACGACAGACCTTCGCGACATGGAAAGCTTCGTCACACAGGAAACGCATCTTTTCCACGACAGCATCCGCAACAATCTGCGGATTGCCAGACTGGACGCCACCGACGAGGAGATTGAGACTGCCTGCAAAAAAGCATCCGTCCATGATTTTATTATGACGCTTCCCCAGGGATATGATACCCCTGTGGGCGAGCTTGGGAGCACGCTCTCCGGTGGGGAACGGCAGCGTCTGGGGCTTGCGCGGGCGTTTCTTCATGATGCGCCATTCTTATTGCTGGACGAACCAACCAGCAACCTCGACAGTCTGAATGAGGCTGTCATCCTGCGGTCACTGAAAGAAGAACAGGAAGGCAAGACCATCGTACTCGTCTCCCACCGGCAATCCACCATGCGGATCGCTGATAAAACATATTCTGTAGAACATGGGCGGGTCAGTTGACCCGCACTGTTCTTCATCTCTGTACCCCCTTTTGTCCGTTGGTTAGGCATATCTAATTCGCATCATACGGCATAATAAGCAGAAAAACAAGAATAAATCCTGACTATTACGAAAGAATGATTACTTCAACAATCCGGTTCTGAAAGAGGTTGCGACAAATACGGCAAGACTCCCGCTCAGACTGCCCTCCGCTTTCTGCTTCAGAGCGGTGTAGTGGTCATCCCGAAATCCACGCACAAAGAGCATATGGTTGGACGAACATACATGCAAAGACGCAACTATTCACGATAACCGAAAACACATATGGTCTTAAAATCAACTTGTTTTGCTGAAAACTCTATGGTATTCTATAAGCAGAATTATTCAGGAAGGCGGTAAAATACATGGGACTTTATCTGGACAGCGCACAACCGTACAATCTTTATAAAAGCGAAGTGGAAAGTCCGTACTTTGTAGACAAGACGCTTCTCCTAAGAGAACTTTTTCCTCTTGTAAAAGCAGGAAATAAACATGTGTGTATTACAAGACCCAGGCGCTTTGGAAAGTCGGTCATGGCCGCCATGATCGGAGCATTTTTTGGGCAGGCCATGGACAGCAGCCACATTTTTGAATCACTGAAAATTGCTAAAATCCCGGAGGGTAACGACAACAAAAGTATCCCTACAGATACAGAGGAAACTGCCAGCACAAGTGTATCTCCTGACGTCAGGGAACCATCCAGTATAAGTACCACAATAAATCTCGCGAAATACGACTACCGTGATTTCATGAATCATTACCATGTGATTTATATAAATTTTCTCCGCGCTGCAAACGACAGCGCCAGTTATCAGGAATTTATTACAACTACAAAACAGATTCTTCAGGAAGATTTACGCACAGCATTCTCTGATGTACGTTTCCGCAAAACAGGAACGGTAATAGAAGATTTACAGATGATTTTTGAACAGACCGAAACACAGTTTATCCTGGTTCTTGATGAGTGGGACTGCATCTTCCATAAGGATTACTCGACCGATGAAGACAGAAGAAGCTTTATCAATTGGCTCGCAGCCCTGACAAAAGATGTGGCGTATCTCAGACTGACTTATATGACCGGTGTCCTTCCTATATATGTCCTGCATCGCTCTTTGATGCAGGACGCAGGCCTCGCCTCGCACGATAGTGCGACTTTAAATGGCGAGGCTTTCCCGGCGAAGTATTCCAGCGGCTCCACTATTAACAATTTTCAGGAATATACCATGGCAACGGACGATATATTCAGCGAATATTTTGGTTTTACAGAAGCAGAGGTGGATGATCTTTATGAGAGATACAAGGCTATCCGGCCAAACCGCAATATATCCAGAGAAGACCTGAGGCTTTGGTATGACGGATATCATACACCATCCTCAGAAAGGATGTATAACCCTCGTTCCGTAGTGGAAGCCCTGACGCGCAACCAGATCCGAAGCTACTGGTCAGCCACCGGTTCCTACAACGAAATTGCAATCTATATTGAAAATAACCGCGCGGATATCCGTAAAGATATCGCTCTCATGGTCGCGGGAGAATCTGTGGCGGCAAATGTAGAAGAATATGCAGCTACGTCAATGAAGCTGGAAACACGCGACGAACTTCTTTCTGCAATGGTGGTTTACGGTTTTTTAAATTATGAAGAGGGGAAAGTTCGAATTGCGAACAAAGAATTGATGGATGAATTTGCAAAGACAATCCGTGAAAGAGAAAGTCTCGGCTACATCAACCGGCTGGCTGTAGAGTCCGACCGCATGCTGAATGCAACGCTTTCGGGCGACACGAAGACGATGGCACAGATTTTACAGTTTGCTCACGATACGGAAGTTCCTTTTTTAAATTATAACAATGAGACAGAGCTGACCGCTATTGTAAATCTGGTATTTCTGTCCGCACGGGACAAATACTTTGTGGAACGTGAAGATAAGGCGGGGCGGGGATATGTCGACTTCATCTTTTACCCGGCAAGAGCAGGCGATGACGGCATTATTCTGGAGTTAAAAGTCGGAGCCACTCCTGAAAAAGCAATCCAGCAGATTAAGGATAAAAATTATGTAATGAAATTCAAAGGGAAAATGGCCGACAGGAAACAGATGACAGGACAGATTCGCCTGGTGGGAATCGGATATAGTAAAAAAAGAAAAAATCATCGGTGCAAGATAGAGGTACTCCGAGCAAATGTGCTATGAGTTATTATGCCATGCAACATCCAGCGCAGGCCAGATGCGGCTTCAGCTGCAAAACTTCCTTGCCCGACCCTGCGCAGTCAAAGGCTCCGATGCAAGCATATGGGGCATCAAATTTGAAGCGATGCAAGCATTGGGGTATTTGTCTCCGCTTCAGTCGGCGCTAAGCGAACGTCCACTGGTTCTACGCTTCGCTCCGGCTATGATGGCGCACTGTCAAAAAGCCAGGTAAAAATGGCAAAGCAGGCAGAACGGCTTCTTTCGTCCAATCTGATGAGCAGAGAAACGATTGCCGGTATTGCAGGGAACATGGGAATCAGCGCGACCAGCCTGAAGAATTATTTCAGAGCTGTTTATGGGCAGAATATTT
>JAJBVE010000171.1 GCA_020859995.1 Clostridiales bacterium | reverse complement strand
GACACTTCCTATGCTAAATGGATCGCCATCGAAGCCGGAGGCGTGACCCCCTATGCTGACACGTCGGAAGAATACGACGCCGACAGCGGTACCTTTACAAAGACGCTCACCTTTACCGCACCGCGTGCCGGAGCTGAATTCAGTAGCGAATTTATTGAACCGCTGCTTCGCAATAAAAACGGTTGGGTAGTCGTTCTGCAGCGCAAAGACAAAAAAGGCGGCGATAGTGCCTTCCCGATTCTGGGACTTGACAACGGGCTGGTTGCCTCTGAGGCCTCACTGAACTACACCGACGGGGAAAATGGGGGCTGCTACAGCTTTACGCTCACGGAAACCTATGCACCCAGCGCCGAAATGGATCTCTGGTGGGGTAATTATCACGACACACAGAATGAGTTTAATTCGTACTTAAAACACACCATCGATGACCATGGTGGCGCAGAAGAAGACTAACCATTTTTTATCGGTATCCCCTCTTCTTCGGGGAGAGGGGAGACACCGGTTTTAAAAAAAGAGAACGTTATGGAAGAAAATAGTAAAGAAATAAGAGAGAAAGCCCTCATTTCGAAAGAGGGGACAGACGAAACACAAACCGTAGAGACCTCAGAAGCGAAAACCGTAGAGACCTCAGAAGCGGAAATTGCTGACCCGGCAGAGAAAAAACAGACCTCCCGCCGGCGGGCACCGAAGTCGGAGGCAGCCACCACGGATAAGGACGCCTCAAAAAAGGAAGAAGCGAAAAAGGAGGCTTCTCCTCCGCGATTAAAAGCCTCGCTCCGGCATGGTTTTCAACTAAAGGGGCATTATTACAGCCGCGCGGAACTGGGGCGTAAAACTGTGCTCGCCGGATTATGGAAGAAATATCCTGGGTTGTTTGAAAAGTAAAACGAAAAAAAGGGGGGGGACAATCTATGCAACTCAACCTGTCGACACTAACGCTTCACGATTACGAGGTACTCATTCGCGAAGGGTTGCTGCTCGATGCCGACCGCAAGCGGGTGGAGGAGCGTGTCGGGTGTGAGTGGGACTATAACCTGTGGTCGCTTCCGCTCAGCTCACTCACTGACCTGGAAGAGGGTAGGCTCCCGGCTGTGCTCGAGGAAGAGATTCGCGCAGAAGCCCCCCTAACGGTTATGCTACCGCGGATACTGTATGTCCGGAACTTTTTTAAAAACCTGCTTGAAATGCTGGAAAAAATTCACCTGGCACCCCTTCCAGAAGATACACCACTTTTGAGGCGTCTGCCTGAAATGAAAGGCATCGAACGCCCCCTCATCGAGGTACGTGCGTACTTCGGGCTTTCTTCTTTTGACGCCGCAGCGGCTGTCCCGCTGGGCGACTGGTTTTTAGCCCGCAAGGACCTTTACAGTACGGCTTACCTGGAGCGGATGCGTTACGAGCGACAAAAAAGACAATTGAGACGAAAATATAAAAAATAACCCGTATGGCAAAGAAACATTTTAAACCCTCCACACTCCCGCCACCCGGCATCGACCGCCCACATATGCCTTTTCCGTATGGCACGGAGGGCATTGTACAGAAGCTGAAAAACAGCGTAAAAGCGATCGGACTGCCCTTCCGGTACGGCACGGGGGAGGAGCTGGACGTGCTTATTGGTAATACCCCCATGCCTGCCTGCATGTGTTATCGAATTGACGAGACGGAAACAACGTACCGCAATACAATGCGGTGTGAGATTTTTACACCTACCCTCTATTTTATCGACCATACCAGCCACCGAGCCAACAGCGTGGAACAGGAACGAATCGTACAGCACACAAAAGCGTATGCCGATGCCTGGCTGAATTATATTCGTCACAGTCCTGACCCGGACCACGCGTTTGAACTACTTTCCGACCCCACTCTAAACCGGGTGTATTTGGAATTTGAAGACATTTTTACAGGGATTGGCGTCCGCGTCCGGCTCATTGAATCGCTGGGCGTTTGCGTGGAGGATCCTGCTTTTTATTTCCGCCGACCAGTTCACGTAGTGGCTCCAGGTTGGAGCGGGGAGCATCCCTTTCACAGCGTACCCCATCCACACCGGAAATGGAAACACAGCAAACCGCAGGGAGGTGAAAAGAAATGAGCGCGCTCAGTGATTACATAAAAAAAGAACTCGAAAGAGGGAGGGATGAAATCAAGGTCGCGCTTTCGGGGCAGAAGATCAATGCGAGCGGTAGAAGTGCCGACGGTTTTCGAGTAAGGGTATCCGATACCCGTGCACAGTTATACTATAGCCGCGAGGCGGGTGCCGCCCCGCTCATGACACTCGAACACGGGCGCGCGGCGGGTGCGGTGCCGCGGAACTTTACAGAGATCATCGAACGGTGGAGCCGCGACAAGGGACTTCGGTTCAATAGCGAGAAAGAACGCCGGCAGTTTGCCGGGGCGGTGGCTTATGGAAAAATCAAACGATTTGGCTACGGGCGTCCCTCTCCCGCTCGGTATGGAAGCCGCACGTATAACTGGACACTACCTGTTCAGCAGGTTGGGGATGAACTAAAAAAAGCCCTGCCGTGGTACACAAAGAATTATATAACCGATTTAATATACAAATAGGATGCCATCCAATAACGAAACCATACTGATCGACGTCTCCTTTGAAACGAACGACCTCGAGGCACGCGCTGCCAAAGTCCGCGCAGAACTGTCGGCGCTTCGCGCAGCCAACAAAGAGCTGAAAAAGGATGTAGACGCGATGACGGAGACTTCGGCTGAAAGTGCCCGCCAACTGGCTTTGAATGAAGAAGCTATTAAAATGGACCAGGCGGCACTGAAAACGCTGGACGCCCAAATTGTCGACGCGACAAAAAACGGGGCGGATTACGGCGATAGTTTAAATGAAATGCGCGCCTCACTCGCCTCCTTACAGCGCTCTTACGCCTCCTTTTCCAAAGAAGAGCGCGAAAGTGCCCAGGGAACAGAACTCCTTAGCCATATACAGGAACTACGCACTGAGGTGGGAAATCTCGAAAGCTCGATTAACGAAACCATACTGATCGACGTCTCCTTTGAAACGAACGACCTCGAGGCACGCGCTGCCAAAGTCCGCGCAGAACTGTCGGCGCTTCGCACAGCAAACAAAGAGCTAAAAAAGGACGTAGACGCGATGACGGAAACCTCGGCAGAGAGTGCCCGTCAGCTGGCTTTAAACGAGGAAGCTATCCGGATGGACCAGGCGGCGCTAAAAACGCTGGACGCCCAGATTGTGGACGCGGTGAACACTAACACGGACTATGGGGACAGCCTGAACGAAATGCGCACCTCGCTCGCCTCCTTGCAGCGCTCTTACGCCGCCCTATCCAAAGAAGAGCGCGAAAGCGCCCGGGGAACGGAGCTGCTGGGCCACATTAAGGAGCTACGCACCGAGGTGGGAAATCTCGAAAGCTCGATGGGGGATAACCGGCGCAACGTGGGGAATTACACCAGCAGCATCGAGGAAGCCTTAAAGGGTATGGGGACGACTGGCGGCATTAATCTTAAATCCCTCACCGGTTCCGTACAGTCCTTCGGTAAAGTGTTCGTTACCTATCCGCTAAACGTCATTACTGCCGTGCTTACAGCCCTGCTGACCGTAATTAAAGGCGTAACGGACGCCTTTAAGAAGAACGACGATGCCATGACGCAGCTGAAGGCCGCTTTTTCCGCCTTTCAGCCTATCTTAACCCTTGTTAGTGATGCCCTTCAGGCCCTTGCGGGTATACTGGCTAAAGTCGTAACGGCGGTAGCCAATGTCGCCACCTCTATCATCGGGAAATTGATTCCCTCCTACAAAAAGGCAGCCGACGCAGCGCGGGAGTTGGTACTGGCACAGGATACACTAGAGGAATCGGACCGTCAATATACAGTAAACAGCGCTCGGCGTGCGGCGGAAATTTCCCGCCTCCGGAATGAAGCACAGGACAAAGACAAAAGCCTGGATGAGCGAAGAAAGGCGCTCGAAGAGGCCATCCGCCTCGAAAAGGAAGACCTGGACGAGCAGCGACGGAATGCGGCCGAGCGGCTCCGGATTGCCACCGAGCAGGCGAAACAGGAAAAAAATACGTCGGATGCGACAAAAGACAACCTAGCTAACTTGCAGGCGGCTGTGTTTACGGCGGAGAAAAATTACGAGGACGGCGTTCGCCGGCTTCAGTCTTCTCTACAATCTTTTAACGAGGCGGAGAAAAATGCCACGAGCGCCGCTGTAGAGGCAGCAAACGAGCGAAAGCGTGCGAGGGAAGAAGCCGCAGCGGCTGAAGCGGAAGCCTTGGCCAAAGAAACAGAAGAGCTGAACAATAGGCAGCAGGCAGCAGCTATCGAAGCCGTACAACTCCGGTTGAATGAGACTCGGAAAGGAAGCGAAGAAGAATACCAACTTCGTTTACAACTGCTTGACATGCAGCGGGCGCGAGAGCTGCAAAATACCGACCTTTTAGAGTCGGAACGCAACAACATCGAAGAAAAATACCGCCAGCAGGAAGAACAAGCCTCCCGCACACGGGAGGCAGGCAGACGCGCCCAGCTGCTGGACGATATGCGCGGGGCGCTGGAAGAGCAAAACGCCCTGATTGAAGAGGAAGGGGAGAGCGCGGAAACCCGTGCCGCAAGCCGTCAGCTGCAGCAGGCACAGAATTATCTGAATTACCTGCTTGAACTGGATGAAGAAACGAGGGCCATTCTGTTTCCCGAAGAAGGTTCGTACGCCGCCGCCGTGGCAGCGCAGCTTGAACAGGTACAGGAGGCGGAACAGGAATTAACAGACAGCACCCAGAAAGATACGGCGAAAAGGATAAAAGATTGGCAAAACTTTGCCTCGTCCGTCTCAAAAAGCACCTCGCAAATGATTGGAAGTCTGGGCGATCTGACGGGAGAGAGCGAAAAAGCGGCCGCCCTGCAGGCAAGCGTCCAGATGGCGGAAATCCTGACAAACGAAGCCCTGGCACTGGCGCGCGGTACGGCAGCCAGTCAAACACTGCCGTTTCCTGCTAACATAGCGGCACTTGTTACCACAATTGCCCAAATTACCTCCCAGTTTGCTACGGTTTTTAAAACATTCTCCCAAAGTGGTTTTGCCGCAGGTGGAATTGTGGCGGGAAATGCTTATACCGGGGATCGGCTGACAGCCCGCGTTAACAGTGGGGAAATGATTCTGAACGGCTCGCAGCAGGCCCGGCTTTTTGAACTAGCTAACAGCCCCATGTCGGGGGGTGGGGGTGGTTTTGATTACGAAACCTTAACCGCCTCGCTGACGGAAGCCGTTGCGGCACAACCCGCGCCGGTGATGGATTATAAGGAATTTACCACATTCCAGAAGCGGACGGCGTTATATAGAGAATACGCGAATATTCGTAAATAAAAGAAGAAGACCATGGCAACCTATACACTAACAGTTGATCCGGATGTTTGGGTGGATGACGCTTGCGTGGCAGTCATTACATTAAACGGACAAAGCAACGAGGGGGAGGAAGACACGGACGAGGGGTCGGAAAGTGTAACCGTTCTTCTTTCGATGAGTAATAAGGATGAAGGGGATGATCCATATAGCCAGTTTGATACCGAGTTAACCCTTGACGGGTGGATTGACGACCAAATTACGTTTTCTTTTCGCGACTTTGCCCGCTCCGCTTACAGTTATGGTATGGACTATATTACTATGCAAATTGTAGAGGAAGAGGAAGAGGAAGAGGAAGCGGAAGCGGAAACGGAAGGGGGTATAAAAACCATTTACCTGCATGGCGGTATCCGCCCCGCTGAAACCATTTACCCC
>JAJBVE010000184.1 GCA_020859995.1 Clostridiales bacterium | reverse complement strand
GAAACGACGGCCTCCGGGACGGCGAATGAGACCAGTACAATGGCGGCTTCTGTGACGACAGACGAGACCGGCGCAGCGGCGGTCTCCGGGACGACGGACAATACCAGCGCAGCTGCGGAATCTGATACGGCGAGTACGGCCAATACTTCGACTGACACGCAAACGACGGAAACATCTTTGACACGAATCAGTGATGTGCAGACGCTGACAATTCAGTCCGGTAATACGGTAAGCGAGGCCGTGACATTTGATGGTTTGTCCGCAGGGACCTATTACGTGGCGGCGACTGACGCGGAAGGGAATCTTCTTTCGACAGAGAGTGATTCGCAGACTTCTCCGCAGGTTTCCACAGTGAAAGTGAAATTAACAGAGGCGGCGACTGCGAAAACTGCCGCCTTGCAGTACCAATATACGGAATCCTGGCCGGAAGACGAGTTTAGCTATGCGGTAGAACTGTCACTTACATTGGATGTGGTTGACCGCGACGGAAGCGCACTCTCTGGGGATGAGGAATTTTATATCTGCATATATAGTGATGAGACCCGGACAACGGCGGTAACAGAGACGCCAATCGTATTTTCCATGGGCGGCGAGAGCACGGCTGCTCAGACATACAGTCTCAAGGCGACCAGCCCCAGCCAGACCTTTTACCTGGCAGAGACGGACAGCGCAGGCACGGCAGTGACGACCGGCGAGGATGGGTTTGCCTACAAAATTTCCTTTACCGATTCTGACGCGGTGACTGTCGAATGTGGGGATACGGAGGCGTCGGTAACGATTCAGAATCAGCTCAATGATTCGACGATCACGATTCAGGTCGAGGACGCGTCCGATGGAACGCTTCTCGCTGGAGCTGTTCTGGCGGTGAAAGACAGCTCGGGCAATATTCTGGAGGTTGAAACGGTTGGAAGCAAAACCTTTTCTTCTGGTACGATACAGCTGGTGTGGACCAACGCGCTGACAGACGGCGCGACCTATTACCTGACCGAGATTACGGCTCCGGACGGCTACACACCGATTCCGGATGTGGAATTTACCGTAATACGCGGCTGCACGACGGAAGTTGTCCTGCCGAATGAACAAATTGTGGAGACTGATTACGCGGTTACCGTGACCAAGCAGGTCTACGTGGGAGATTACCAGGTCTATGCGTATGACACTACGACCGGCTCCTATAAAGCGAGCGGGGCTTATACCTACTATATGGCACTGTTTTCAGACTCGGCCCGTAAAAACAAGGTCAGCAATGTAGTTTCACTGGATGTAAGCGGATTCTCTGGTACAGTGACATTTTCTAACCTGACAGAAAACGGTATTTATTATCTCTCTGAGACAGACGAATATGGCGTAGTGGCAGCTTCCTCGGATACGCTTGCTGTGCGTTATACGAACAGCGGTATGGTGCAGCTTTCTCAAAAGACATCCAGCATGGTGGTGCAGAATGTATACGCGTCTCTGCCGGCGGGCTACCGCTATACAGGGACATTGACCCTCACGCTGAATACCACGGATTCTTCCGGCACTGCGGAGGCTGTGACAAATACTTTCTACATTGGTATTTACCGCAACGCGGATTACAGCGACACTCCTACAATTGTGAAGATGGATCTTCAGAACGCGTCCAGCGTATCTGTACGCAGACGGATACTCCTTTCGGGAGAAAACGATATGACTTACTATATCGCGGAGGTTGACGCAAGCGGAAACCGGATCACGGACTCTTCGGATTTCTCTTACACAGTGACGGTGGATAATCCCACTGTAACGATCACAAAGGGCGCGAACCAGGCCGTGACAGTCACAAACAAGCTGAAGGCGACCAAGGTGACCTTATATCTTACAAAACGTGTGTATGAAGGAGCCTCTCAGAAAGCGGTCAGTGAAACCTTTTATGCTGGGCTGTTTAAGGACGCGGAGCTGACAACTCTGTATGCCAATCCAATCGCGATGACGCTGGATAACGCGAGCGAGCTGACCCTGAAACTGACTCTGAACCTGGGAAGTGCTTCTGGCGTCACAATTTATATCGCGGAGGTGGATCAGGACGGCAATGTCATTGCCGATCAGGAGGCTTTCGGCTACCAGATCAAGGTACTTAACGCTACTGCTCAGTTTACCCAGGAAAATCTGGAAATTCAGACGGTGATTATAAACAGCGTGTATGGATCCACTTCGGATGAAGACTGGGACAATATCGTAGATTCGACCTCTTCTGATCTGATGTCAGATTCCTCTTATTATACCGTGGACGATAATGGTTCCGTCTGGTATGAAGGGGATGACGGATCTGTACAGACGGGTGATAATACCCCGCTTTTGGGCTATGTGCTGCTGATGGGCGCGGCAATGTTCCTCTTTGGATGGAGTATCCAAAGAAGGCGCGGCCGCCAGTAAACAGTAAAAAGTGAAAAACGCTGCGCGCTGGAAGCGGCGCTGCATAAAAATCCTCACGTGGAAAGGCGTGGGGATTTTTTTGTGCGAAGTGGTTTTCTTCGCATAAAGAGATAGCGGCGTAAATAGGATAAAAGGAGAATCGATCGAGCGGATGAGGAGACGGGAATGGCATTTGTATTATATCTGTCAGGTATTATGATTCCTTTTGCTGTGTTGTACATTGTGGGGCGCGGGATGGCCGCGAAAGTGTCTGTCTATGACAGCTTTATAAAAGGCGCAAAAGACGGACTGGAGACAGTTGTCCGGCTTGCGCCGCCCTTGATCGGTCTGATGACGGCGACCGGTGTATTGCGCGCTTCCGGATTACTGGACGCGGCAGCGGATGTGATTGGGAAAATCCTTCCGAATGAGATTTTTCCATCCGCGCTCGTACCTCTGGCTGTGATCCGGATTTTCTCATCCGGCGCGGCGAATGGGCTGCTGCTGGATATTTACAGCCAGTATGGGACAGACTCATTAACTGGGATGATGGCCTCTCTTTTGATGTGCTGCACAGAGACCATTATTTACACGATGAGTGTTTATTATACGTCCATAGGCATCAAAAAAACACGCTATACCCTGCCCGGCGCTTTTATTGCGCTCCTGTTCGGAACACTTGCCTGCGTCTGGCTGGCGCGTCGGATGATCTGAATCCGGATCTTCATTCTAATTTTCTGCTCCGGATAATCGGGAACTAAAATATTGCTGTTTTGCCCAGGAAATTGTTCTTAAATTTCTAATGAAGCAGGAGCGTCAGCATATCTGGTTCGGCGCCGACATATATTGATGCAAGGACTTGTTTTCGGAGAGCATGCATGCAGTCTGTTTTCGGAAGGCGGAGAAAATACAGCGATCACCAGAGGCGGACAATCCGGACGGGAGATGGCAGGGGTCCGGACAAAGAAGAACGAGACGGAGGTATCACGGGCATTCATAAAAGTACCTTCAGGCTGGGACACCTGGCGCGCCTGTGCTTTCCGGGAGTTCTGGCTGCTCTGGCCGCTGTTGGCATTTGCTGGCTCGTCACGAACCCGCCGGCACTTTTTTTGACAGAAGAGCAGAGGTTTGCGGCGTTTACGGAAGACGTGTTTCGCAATGAACTCTCCGGGAATACGCTGAACCAGCATTATCTGGTCGCGGATCCTGCGGCTTACGGACTGAAAGAGGGAGAAGTGTCAATCGGCAGTGCTTCGGCTGCGGCGATTCAGGAGGCGTATGGGCGGCTGGAAAATTACCGCGCCGCTTTACTGGAGTTTGATTATGAAGAACTTTCTGATCAGAGAAAACTCACTTACGATGTGTTTTGGAACTATCTGGAGACGGAGCTGGATGCTTCCTCTCTTGCGCTGTACAATGAACCGCTTGGCCCCACACTCGGTGTCCAGGCACAGCTGCCGGTCCTGCTTGCGGAGTACGCGTTCCGGATAAAAGGAGATATTGAAGACTATCTGACGCTTCTTTCGCAGATTCCTGATTATTTTGAATCCATCCTGTCCTTTGAGCAGGACAAAGCAGAGGCCGGTCTGTTTATGAGCAGCGGCTGCGCGCTTGCGGTGATAGAGCAATGTCTGGATTTTCTGTCAGATACGGAGAACCATTATCTGATAGAAACCTTTGATGAAAAAATCGACGCGGTCAGTAATCTGACTGAGGACGAAAAAATCGCGTATAAAGCCAGAAATAAATCCATGTTGATCAGCTACGTGTTCCCGGCGTATCAGGCGCTGGCGGCATCTCTGGCAGAACTGGAAGGGACGGGTACAAACGAGATGGGGCTGTATTATTACCCGGAGGGACGCGCGTATTACGAATATCTGGTTAAAAGCAGCGTGGGAGATGAGCGTCCGATAGAAGAAATTGAAGAGGCAATTAAAACACAGGTTGTTTCAGATTACGCGGCCATGCAGGAATTGTATACGGCTCAGACAGAGGAAACTGGGCAGACGGAGGAAATGTCGGTAATTACAGAAACAGCAGCTGAAATGTCACTGAACCAGGTGGAAAATCGGAGCTCTGAACCGGAAACTATGCTGGAGGATCTGAGAAGCAGGATCAATAATGATTTCCCCCTGCTTTCCAGCGTGTCGTATGAAATCAAATATGTCCACGAGTCCCTGGAGGATTATCTGAGTCCGGCGTTTTATCTGACTCCGGCGATTGACAACTTCACAGAAAACGTGATTTACATCAATCCCGCAAGCGGCTATTCCGGTCTGGAGCTTTATACGACGCTTGCGCATGAAGGCTATCCCGGCCATTTGTACCAGTCAGTGTACTTTGCTTCGCAGTCGCCCGATCTGCTGCGGTTTCTTCTGGATGTCGGAGGCTACACAGAAGGATGGGCGACCTATGTAGAAATGTACGCGTATTCCCTTTATGACGGCGACGATGACAGCGACGGTATAGAAGCTGCTTTCAGCCAGCTGAACCGTTCTTTCACGCTGGGAGTGGCGTCTCTTCTGGATATTGGAATCCATTACCGGGGATACACGCCCGAGGAAGTCTCCGAGTTTCTCGTCAGGCTGGGATTTTCAGAAAGCACGGCAGACGCGCTTTACAAAGCAATCCTGGAGTCCCCGGCGAATTATTTACAATATTATGTTGGCTGTCTGAACTTCTGGTCCCTGCGGGATAAGCTTGAAGAAAGCGTGGAAGGATTTTCCCTGAAGGAATTCCATCGGGCGGTCCTTGAGACCGGCCCCGTGCCATTTGCGATTCTGGAAGAGCAGTGCCTGAAAAAACTCCGTTGAAGCGCCGCCCAAACGCGAAGCGTTTCTCCAAATGGCGGCGCGACCTGCCGCCGAACGTATGTGAGGGGGCGTTTCCTTTGAAGCGCTGCTTCACTATTATTCAGAATCGCAGTTTTTTGATGCAGCCGATTCCGATCGCGCCCGGTCCGATATGACAGGAGATACTTAAGGAAAGGGGATCCATCAGAAGCTTTCCGCGGTGGGCGGGAAACGTATTCTCAATCTCCTCTTTCCAGGACTGCGCCTCATCCGTGTAGGCGCCGGTGTAGGCCATCCCGATAATGAGGTCATCTGATGGCAAATCAGCGTGCTCTGTTTTGTTGGATGATGGGGTACTGACGAGGCCGTTTCCTTCTCCCGCGCCAAAACGATCCCAGCCATCTTTGCGGATCGCGTCCAGCATAATCCCCCGGGCAGATTTTTTTGTCCGGGCTTTGGCGAAGGTATCCAGCTTGTCTCCCTGGATCTGGAGCACCGGCTTGATGCGCAGCAGTGTGCCGAACGCGGCCACCGCCGGAGTTACCCGGCCGCCTTTTTTCAGGTAATAAAGGGTGTCCAGCGTGATGTAGATGCTGCAGCGGCAAAGAATAAAAAGCTGAAGCCTGCACGAATTCCCGATTTTTTCCAAAG
>JAJBVE010000210.1 GCA_020859995.1 Clostridiales bacterium | reverse complement strand
AAGAAGCCCAACCAGCCCACCCACTATATGCTGAAAAATGTGAGGGGTATCCCGTATCCCTCACAGGTTCTGGCTGAACAGCCGGATACCATCAACAAGTCGGACATCATCCGCTATATGGCGCATCTGTCGGACAAGCATATGGCGGAGATCAGCCGGTGCCTGGAAGTAGAGCTGGCACTGTGCGAGGGATCTTGCACATATCTTGAATAAGTTCGGAAAATGCTGGCAAGAATGAGAACATGGAAAGGTGGTGAACGCAGATGACAAATCAGATGCAGACAAGCTCCTCTGTCCAAGAGCAGCTTGTTGATATTCGAGATGTGAAGATTGACCGCTCTCTCCCCAGCGAAGATCGTGTAAAATCTTTTGTTAAGCAAATCAAAAACCCATATTTGTTTAAGGTTGGCGGTACCGTTGTAAGGGTGTCGTTTGCGAACACGCAGAATACGATTACCGACAATTTTATCAATATGATTGCATCTATGTAGCTGAACTGATAGTGCCAGAAATTGGCACCCGTTTTTTACTGCAACAAACTGGAGCTTTGCTGCGGGCTATGTTATCATAGCCTTGGACAAAATCAGCGAAGCTCCAGTTTATTTTCGGCATCTAATCGAAAATCAAAAGGGAGTGGCGTATCATGCAATCATATTTAGACAAGACCTATCATGTAGCCATCTACCTGCGGTTATCGAGGGAAGATGGCGATTTCTCCAGTCTGGGAGAGAAAAAGGAAAGCAACAGTATTGCCAATCAGCGGAAACTGATTGAGGATTTCCTGAAAACACATCCTGAGATTGTTTCCCATCAGGAATTCTGCGACGATGGCTATACGGGAACCAATTTTGAGCGGCCTGATTTTCAACGGATGCTGAATCAGGTCAGGCAGGGGGCAATCAACTGTATTATTGTCAAAGACCTCTCTCGGTTTGGACGTGACTACATTGATTCCGGCAGATATATAGAGAAGATTTTCCCTGCGCTAGGTGTCCGCTTTATCGCAATCAATGATAACTACGATTCTGCCATGACACAGCAAGCGGGAAACGAGATTATCCTCCCCTTCAAAAACCTGATCAACGATTCTTACAGCAGGGACATCTCAATCAAAGTTCGTTCCAATCTGGACATTAAGAGACGGAACGGAGAATTTGTCGGCACTCATGTGATGTATGGGTATCTCCGCTCTGAGAGCAACAAGAACCAACTGGTCGTTGATAAGGCGGTGGCACCGGTCATCCAGAACATTTTCAGCATGAAGATAGATGGATACAGCCCTGCACAGATCGCAGATCAACTGAACGAGGACGGCGTCCCTTCTCCGGCAGAATACAAGCGTCTCTGTGGTGATAAATATCGCTCGGCGTTTCAAAAGTCTGTTCATCCCCTGTGGAGCGCAATGGCGGTATACCGGATTTTGAAAAATGAGGTGTACACCGGAACGCTAGTACAGGGGAAATCGTCCAGCCCCAATTACAAGGTAAAAACACGAACACCCAAAGACCCGTCAGAATGGGTGCGGGTAGAAGATGCCCACGAAGCCATTATCAGCGCTGCCAACTTCGACTTGGTTCAGCGATTGATGCTTGACGATACCAGAAGCCCTGCCGGGAAGCAGGCTGTGCATCTGTTCTCCGGCAAGATTTTCTGCGAGGACTGTAATGGACCGATGACGCGGAAGGTTCAAAAATCCTGCGGCAGAGACTATGTTTACTTCATGTGTTCCTCCAATATGCGCAGGGGGCAGTGCTTTTCCCACACGGTCAAAGAGCAGGACGTATATGACGCGGTGCTTGCGGTGATTCAGACCCAGGTCGCTCTTGCGCTGGACTTTGAGCGGGCCTTAAAGAAGCTGGATGGTGAATCATGGGAGCGCCGGGAATTGCAGAAGATACAACGCAAAATTACCAGGCAGCAGGAAATTATCAAGTATAACGTCAAGATGAAACTGAACATCTATGAGGACTTCAAAAGTGAGGTCATCACAATGGACGAGTATACGATTTTTAAGGAGGACTGTGATAAAAAAATTCAGGAGGCCAAAGATGCTATTGCTCGACTACAGGGGAACCGGAATCAGGTGAAATCCGGCCTCACGGAGCAGCAAAGCTGGCTAGCGCAGTTTAGGGAATACAAGAACATCAAAACGCTGACCCGGCGGGTCATTGTTCACTTTGTCGATAAGATCGGAATTTCTGCCAACAGAGAAATTCATGTAGTGCTGAATAACGCCGACCAGTTCCAGGCTATTTCAGATTTCCTGGACGAACGTCAAATGAACCCTGCTGGAAGAAAAGCCACGGCAAGGAAAAAGGAGGTGGGATGATGGCACGAAGATCAAGAAAAAATATGGGGTCAGTTGTGCAGATTACCTCGCAGGAAGCGGGAGCAAAGGTGTACAAGACAGCCATTTATGCCCGCCTTTCCCGTGAGGACAATCTGAGCGATTCTGATTCCATCGAGAATCAGATTGCTCTGCTGGAAAAATATATTGATGACCGTCCCTTCCTCCACCTGGTCGGCGTGTTTGCTGACAACGGTTTTACTGGAACGGATTTCAACAGACCGGAATGGCAGCGCCTGATGGAATGGGTCCGCAGCGGGGATGTCAACTGCATTTTGGTGAAAGACCTGTCCCGGTTGGGGAGAAATTACATTGAGACCGGCGAATTTCTGGAAAAGATTTGCCCGTTTTTCGGCATCCGCTTTATCGCTGTCAACGATGGGTTTGACACAGAGACGGCGGAGGCCAACGGTCAGCTGTCGGTTTCCCTTTCCAACATTATTAACGATTACTATGCAAAAGACATTTCCCGTAAGGTGTCCTCAGTGCTGCGGAGCAAGATGGAAAATGGGGAATATATCGGCTCCTGGGAAAAGTACGGATATATCAAAGACCCGCAGAATAAGAACCGCCTTGTTATCAACCAGGACACAGCCCCCGTTGTCAGGATGATTTATGAGTGGCGCAGCGAAGGCATGAGCTATATGGGCATCAATAAAAAGCTCAACGATATGGGTATCCCCTCGCCTGGGCAATACAAAGCAGACCGTGGTATTGTCACAAACAACAATCAAAAGCCCCGTAAAATCCTCTGGAACAAGCATATGGTGACAGAGATTTTGAGGGATATAACTTATCTGGGGCATCTGGCGCAGCGAAAAAATACGCAGTGTCTCTATGCTGGCATTCCTTTGACTCGTACAGAGGAGCAGGACTGGATTGTCGTAGAAAATACGCATGAACCGATTATTGAGCAGGCTCTCTTTGACAGAGTGCAGGAGATCAACCGTGCTGCCGCCGCATCCGCAAAAGGCAATCAGAACAAGTATGACTATCTGCCAAAAGAGAAAAACCTTTACGGGAAAAAGTTCACCTGTGCAGATTGTGGAGCGGTCATGAAGCTGGTACGCTCCATCAGTACGAAGAAGGACAAGGCATACTTTACCTTCAAGTGTCCATCCTATGAGGAACACGGACGCAGAGCCTGCAACCCCAAAAGGATTCGCAAGGCCGATTTAGATGAAGCGGTATTGTCAGCAATCAGGGCACAGCTTGAGCTGTTCCTGGATATGCAGGAGACCCTTCACAGACTATTGGAAAAGAAACAGGCTGCGGCAAAGAAAACTGTCAAAGTATCCGAAATCAGGAGTTTGAAAAATAAGATCGACCATAAGAAAGCGCTGTTCAGCGGCCTGTATCGTGACCTTCGGGAAGGACTTCTGAACGATGAGGACTACGCACAGGCTCGTGAGGTTCTGAACGGGGACATCTGCCAGTTGGAGAACCAGTTGGCGGAATTGATGGGAACCAGAGTGCAGACCCAGGAGCAAATCACCGGCGAACAGCGCTGGAGTGAACTGGCGAAGCAGTATTATGAGGCCCAGGAGGTCACAGCGGAACTGGTGGAGGCTATGATTGAATCCATGCAGCTGGACGCAGACAATTCTCTGCATATCACCTTCAACCACATGGATGAGTTCAAAGCCATCTACAATGAAGTCGAAGCGCTCAGAAAGGAGGTCGCCTGCGCATGAAAAAGCAAATTGCAATGTATCTTCGTCTGTCCCAGGAAGATGTGGACAAGAAAACCAACACTGCAAAGGATGACAGCAACAGTATTGTCGCCCAACGGCATCTGATTTTGAACCATATCGCACAGAATCCCTATCTTTCCGGGCTTCCGAGGATGGAATTTTGCGATGACGGTTTTTCCGGCACCAACTTTGACCGGCCAGACTTTCAGAAGATGATCGACCTCGTTCGAGCGGGACAGATTCAAATCGTAATTGTCAAAGACCTCTCTCGGTTTGGTCGTGATTATCTGGAGGTGGGCGACTATCTGGAACACATTTTTCCGTTCCTCGGTGTTCGGATGATTTCGGTCAATGACCACTATGACAGCGAAAATTACCTGGGCAATACCCCAGGTATGGATGTGGCGTTCAAAAACCTTGTGTATGACTATTACAGCAAAGACCTCTCAAAGAAAGTAAAGAGTGCCATGCGCATCAAGCAGAAAAAAGACGGGTACGTCAGTTGCTGTCCGTATGGATACAAGACAGAGCCGGGGAAAAAGCACCAGATGGTCATTGACCCGGAGACAGCCCCAGTGGTCAGGAAGATTTTTCTGGATGTCATTGCCGGGAAATCCACCAGTCAGGTGGCCAGAGATTTGAACGCCACTGGCGTTCTCACACCACTGGAGTACAGCGGTGTAAAGCGTAGCAATACGCCTGTGAAAAAAGCAGTCTGGACGCATTACAAGGTGCTGGAAATCTTGGGCAACCGGAAATACACCGGCTGTATGGTCAATCATACCCGTGAAAGCCGTAAAATCAGAGACAGCGCACAGCGCCGGGTGCCGGAGGAGGAATGGTATATCCATGAAAATGCGCATGAGGCCATCGTGACGCAGGAAGAATACGATGCGGCCCGTGCCATGCTCCGCAAGGTGACTCCCTCCAAAAGAAAACCGAAGGAGGATGCCTATCCCTTCTACTGCGCTCACTGTGGGCGCAAGCTGCGCCGTACCTTCGGGAATGATCTGCACTTCTACTGCGTGACAGCCTATTGGGATGACAGTGCAGAGCTATGTAAACAGGTGCGCTGGGACAAGTCTGACCTGGAAGAAGTCATCCGGGAGTCTCTCAAGGCACAAATCTCTATCATGGAAGTGGATGCGAGAAAAAAGGCTCAGTCCTCTGTAAACAGAGGGATGCAACTGAGGGAACGGCAGCGTGTTCTTTCTCAAGAGTTAAATACCAGTGATTCCGACAGGGTAAAAAGTTATCTGGATTACCGCGAGGGAAGAATCACCAGAGAAGAATTTATTGCGCAGAGAGCCAGACGGGATGAGCGTCTGGCAGAGGCAAAGGAAGAACTCCGACAGGTAGAAGAAGAATACAGCGCCTATTTGAAGGAGCAGGAACAGTCAGAAAAAGAGCGCTCAATCGCCTTGCGTACTGGTTCGCTGGACGATGAGACGCTCAGAAATTCGATGTATGATGCAGTGGAGAGAGTCGATGTGATCGACAGTAGCCACATCGAAATCGTCTGGAAGTTTGATGACCTGTTTGCGTCGGCTTAGGTGCCGAAAATGGGGTAATTTCCCGGATGTCTCTATAATTACACAATGGGTCGCCAAAATCGGCCACCCATTGTGTGAATCAACGGAAAACCCGAAAAGCGAGAAATGCTTGCAATTTCAACGTTTTTCGGTTTTCCGTAAAAATTTTTTCTCTTGCTTGACATAATGGGATGATCTGGGCCGTGTCGTCGTCCCAAAGGAAATCCGACGGACACTGCGGATCCGCGAAGGCGATCCGCTGGAAATTTATACGGACCGTGAGGGAGAAATTATTCTGAAAAAATACTCTCCCATCGGTGAACTCG
>JAJBVE010000050.1 GCA_020859995.1 Clostridiales bacterium | reverse complement strand
TGTTCAGCTTTACTCGGAAGCTCTTCTCTCACACCAAGCAGGTTTCCTGGCTCACAGATCAATGATCAACCTCTCCTTCTCGCGCTGCAAAATCGGGTACGCAATGGAATCACGAGATCTCTCTCCCTGTATACAGTGACCGGATCGCTCAGGCTTCTCACCTGATTCCCTCTTCAGGTCTGTTCGACACTGCACTTGATATGGCAATATTGAATTACACATCAGAACTATAGCATAATTGTCTGGGGGCGTCAACCAGTTTTTTGACATCAGGATTACCTGCCGCCGTCCAGATTATTTTCAGCCATCTGCTTCCAGGCTGTTTTTGCGTGTTTCAGATTCCGGCCTTTTTCGCTGCCGCCTCAACGACATGGCTTACCAGCACAGAGGTCGTCACGCTGCCGACACCGCCGGGTACCGGAGTGATGGCGTCTACGATCGGCTCTACCGCCGCATAGTCCACATCCCCGCAAAGCTTGCCTTCCGCGTTGACATTGATGCCGACATCAATGATCACCTGGCCTGGCTTTACATACTCCGCGCCGACTACGCCCGCACGTCCCGCAGCTACCACAATAATATCCGCTTCTCTGGCCACAGACGGCATATCAACTGTTCTGGTGTGGCAGACGGTAACCGTAGCATTTTTCTTGATCAGCATCATGGCAGCCGGCTTTCCTACGACCAGACTTCTGCCAATGACCACGGCCTTTTTACCGGTGCAGTCAATGCCGTAGTGATCCAGAATTTCCATGCAGGCCTGCGGAGTGCAGGGCGGATAACCGATTGCCTTGCCCGTGAATACGCCAGACATGGAGCCGTCCGTCATGCAGTCCACGTCCTTTGCCGGGTCAAGTGCATTCTCAATCACGCTCTGATCCAGATGCTTCGGAAGCGGGCGGAACAGAAGGACGCCGTGAATTGCGTCATTTTTATTAACTTCATCGATCACCTTCAGAAGCTCGTCCTGTGAAACATCTGCTGGCAGCCGGATTTTCTCACAGGCTACGCCGAGTGTCTCGCAGCGCTTTGTCGCGCCTCTTTCATAGGAAAGATCACTTTCATTCTCTCCCACGCGGATGATTCCAAGTGTCGGCTTTACGCCTTTTTCCATCAGTACGGCTACTTTTGCCTTAATGCGTTCATTCAACGCCGCTGTAACCTCTTTGCCAAGAAGCTGCTTTGCCATGATTTTTTCCTCCATATTTATTTTCGGAATTTCTATTAAAACCTTTTTATTATAGCTTTTGAATGATAGCCTTTCGAATAAGCGGACGTTTCTGCTTTTCGAATCAGCCCTTCAGTCTTGCCAGGACGCTCTCATAGATTTCATCCGCCATTGCCGGATATTTTGCGAGCATGGCGTCTGCCTTTGCGTTCAGTTCTTCGGCATATTCCCGGTTGGCCATGGACTTTGTATTGATATAGACATTCAGACTCGCGCCCTGCAGAGCTGCCTTGCAAAATACCGCGCCCACACCAGCGTCGCTGATTGCCAGAGCAGAACCCTTCGCGGCAAATTCTTTGATCAGCTCAATGGCCTCACAGCATTTTTCCATGATTTCCATCGGAACTGAGCAGGCATCCTTCAGAACGATTTCCATGACACGGGCCTTCTCTGCTTTTTCTTCCTCCGTCGCACGCGGCATACCATAGGCCTTTGAGAGCGGCTCAAACACTTCCGCGTCTTTTTCCACGAGTGTAAGAAGCTCTGCCTGGAGCTTGTCACATTTTTTCTTAAGCTCCCACATCTCGTCTTCAACGTCGGCATATTTTTTCTTTCCAACGGTCAGGCTGCCGACCATGTTGCCAAGCGCAGTGCCTACTGCGCCTACAAGCGCCGACGCACCGCCGCCGCCCGGTACCGGTGCTTTTGAAGCAAGCACTTCCACAAATTCATTGCAAGGTACTGTTGAAAATCCCATGAGTGTCCTCCTTTTTCTGTTCGGATGCCTATTCTGTGCAGATGCATCCCGCAAATCCTGTAAACATCCTCTTGTATGACCAGTATCACATAGCCAGGCTTTGTGTACAGCCGAATATGCCTGCCCACAGCTATGGATACGTCTGCTATTCTGTGTAAAAAAGCTATGGATTCGTCAGTCTTTCCGTATCAAAGCTATGGATTCGTTTGCTTTTCCATGCCAGTATATTGCGATTTATCCTGATCGGAATCTGGTATAACACCATTTACTCAGTTCTGGGCTTTCATCGTCCCAATCAGAACGTCGCATGCAACCACCAGATCCTCCGCGTGAAAAGCAGCAGCAAAGTTATCGCTGAAAAGTATCTGAGCGGACGGCGGGAATTCTTCGTCACCTGCCCAGATGAGAAAGCAGATCCAAAAGCCAGTAAAAATTTCGATTTCATAGCCGGCATCGCCCTGAGAAAGCTTTTTCGCGCCCATTTTCTCCAGAGCTGCACAAAACTGATCCAGCCGGTTTCCATAGGAAAACGCCAGCCTGCTCAGGCATCGGCCGCTGAACTGCCGGTAGTAAACCTCTCCCCAGGGAACCTCGCGGTAGGTCAGAAATTTGCCTGTGCTCCCTGCAGCGCAGCCTTCCAGCAAAAACCGGATCACCAGAATTCTGGCTGCATTCATCGACACTAGAGGCAGATAATCTTCCGTTTCTGATTCTGAGGAAACGGAAAACTCCGGAAAACTTACCTCGTACCATCTGCCGATAAATTTCAGCCGAAAGGATTGCTTTTCATCGTCATAGGCTGTCCCGGTACGCATAGCAAGCTCATGCGGGTCTGCCTTCTGGTAATCAGCAAGATAATGTTCAAACGGCACGCGCTCTTTGTTGTCTTTGTCGTATGTAATCTCCATCCTGTATGCTCCTGCCTTAGTAAGTCTGTATGATATAAGCCCAGGCCGTATTTTATGTCATCAAATCTGTTTTTTTCTGGGAATTTGAGAAGGCCAGAAATTTCCTGCTTGCAATACAGTTGTATGAAACAGAAATTTTCTGCTGCAGCCCTGCTTTTGAAAAAGGGAACATCTCAGTTCCCCTATTCGATCTTTATATTACCGCCTGCTGATGGCTCACGCCTGGCAGAAGAAAGCATCCCGGAAAACATCCCGAGTCTGTTCCTGCCAGACGCAAGATTTACAGCAACTGACTTCACTTCAGATCAGATCCCGGCCTGTTCCAGTAACGCCGGAACCTTGGATTCCCAGCCAAGCGCCATGATGTGGACGCCCTGGCAGTACGGTCTGCATTCTTTGATGATGCGTGCCGCAATCTCTACACCGGTGATCCCTGCTTTGGTCTTTTCCTTGTCCGCGCGAAGCTCGTCAAGCATTTCCTGCGGCACATGAATACCGGCTACGTTATCATTCATATACTTTGCCATGCCGGCGGACTTCGGGATCACGATACCCAGCTGCACCGGCTTGCCAAACTGCTTCGCCTTCTCCATGAACTTGATAAACTTCTCCGGCTCATAGACCGCCTGCGTCTGGAAGTAATCCGCGCCTGCGGCTACCTTGCGCTCCATCTTCGCAAGCTGTGCGTCCACCGAGTCACTGCAGGGCGATACGACCGCGCCCTTGGCGAATTTCGGCGGCTCGCCGACCAGCTTGTTGCCGCCGAGATCTACGCCCTCTTCCAGCAGCTTCGCTGTGTGAAGCAGGGAAACGGAATCCAGGTCAAAGACCGGTTTTGCCTGCGGATGGTCGCCCATCTTGGTATGGTCACCGGTCAGCAGCAGCACGTTCTCAATCCCGAGCATGGCCGCGCTTAAAAGATCCGACTGCAGTGCGATCCTATTGCGGTCGCGGCAGGTGATCTGGAAGATCGGGGTCAGGCCTTCGTCCTTTAAGGCTTTACAGGTAGCCAAAGAGCCAAGACGCATAACGGAAGACTGATTATCCGTTACATTGACTGCAGAAATTCCGCTTAAATAGGTCTTTGCCTCCTCCAGCAGGTTTTCAATGTGACACCCCTTGGGCGGTCCGACTTCCGCCGTGACCACAAACTCACCCTGTTCAAATAATTCTGTGATTTTCATGATTTGTCACTCCTGTTTTTATATGATATAGATCCTTGTCTGTGCACTTTTAACTTTGACTGCTGTAATTTTTCTGCCTGTATTCTTACCTGTCAGCATTTTTTAACCATGCCTTATAGCCAAACGATCCAAAAATAAAGTTGCTACATTCACGCAGGAATGTCCTGCTGACGACAGCCATTATTGAGAACGCCCGAGTCATTTCGCAGTCAATATGCACAGCACGGAATGTCATTTAGATACAGCCTCATCCGTAGCATAATTGCGGATCTGGGTCGGACATTTCAGCGCATCCAGCCGGCCGATGGCCTCCAGCCGCCGATAGATTCGCTCCCAGCCGCAATCCATATTGGGATCGACTTCACACTTGCCCTTCTTTGCTCCGCCGCACTGGCCATTCAAAAGGCTCTTGGAGCAGGCTGTGATTGGGCAGATGCCGCCGGTCAGATTCAGATAGCACTCTCCGCACTGGCCGCAGTCGTATTCCAGAGGCGTGACGCCCTGAAATCCCGGCAGACGGCTGGTATCACAGCAAGCGCAAACTGTTTTATCTTCAAAATAAGAAGCGACGGTCTGCACACCAACGCCGCAGGAAAAGACAAGTACCACCTCAGCCGCATCCACTTCCGCTTTGTGACCTTCCAGACGAACCTTTAAATTTTCAGGATTACAAATATAATCCGTCGTCATGATCCCGGTCACATTGCCGGAGGCAGTAAGCTCCTCCTGGAGCTGTGCCGCTTCCTCAAGCGGGAAATACACCTCGCGGCATCCAAAGCAATTGATGATGAAAACCTTTTTGCCATCAGCGAGGGAGTGAATGGTCTCTTTTGATTTTAATTCGGTAATCAGCATATCACTTCATCCCCCTTACTGCCGTCTTTCCGGCCTTGATCTTTGTCACCAGCGGAATCTTGGAGGAGCAGATGTACTCGCAGCAGCGGCATTCCAGGCAGTCCATGACATGCATGTCCTTCATGCCCTGCCAGTTTTCCTCATCCGCGTATTTCGCGAAATACAAAGGAGAGAGCTCCATCGGACAGACATCCATGCAGCGGCCGCATTTGATGCAGGGCTGTTCCGCTGTATGATCAGTATCCACGCAGATAATACCGTTGGAACCCTTCATAATCGGCACGTTCAGATCATTAAGGACAAATCCCATCATCGGACCGCCGGCCTTATAGGTGATCTCACCGTCTCCGGTTACACCGCCGCAATAATCGATCAGATCCTTTGTATTGGTACCGATCTTTACCATATAATTGCCCGGGTTCTTCAAACGCTCGCCGGTCACGGTGACTGCACGCTCGATGAGCGGCATGCCCTTTTGGATCGCGTCAGAGATCGCCTTGGTGGTGCTGATGTTGCTTACCACACAGCCGACATCCGCCGGCAGACCGCCGCTCGGTACCTGGCGTTTCAGCACACGTTTGATCAGCATTTTTTCTGCGCCCTGCGGATACTTTGTTCTGGCAACTACTACATCAAGATTGTCATAATCCGCCACCTTTGCCTTCATCAGCTCGACCGCATCCGGCTTATTATCCTCGATCACAATCAGGCCCTTTTCGGCGCCGACAGTCTTTACAATCGCCCGCAGACCAAATACGATGTCATCTGCGTATTCGAGCATGACTCTGTGGTCTGCCGTCAGATACGGCTCACACTCGCAGCCGTTCAGAAGAATCGTATCCACCGGCTTGGCGGGTTTGAGCTTCACAGAGGTTGGGAATCCTGCGCCGCCCATGCCGACAATACCGGCTTCCTTAACAATCGTGATAATCTCATCCGGCGTCAGCTCTTCCAGAGACTTCTGCGGCCGTACAGACTCATCCAGCGTATTTTTGCCATCGGAGCGGATCACAACTGCCGGACAGGTGCCTCTGGTCGCATGGCCGCGCTCTTCGATTGCTATCACGGTACCGCTGACGCTGGAATGCACCGGACTGCTGATAAACCCGGCCGACTCGCCGATCTTCTGTCCGACCTTCACGGTATCTCCCACTGCCACCACCGGTGTCGCAGGAGCTCCCGCATGCATGGAGAGCGGAATCGCCACAATCTCCGGCTCCGGGAACTTCTGAAGCGGCAGATTCTCTGTAAACTCCTTGTGCTCCAGCGGATGTACACCGCCATAGTAGCCATCCAGGCTCTTTTCCCGGATAGAGGCTACATAATTATGTACAAATTTGTAATCCGTCTTTGAATAATCCCGCAGCTGCACTGGCTGCTGCAGAAACTCCTCCAGACGTCCCTGCTTTTTCAAGCGCTGGTATATTTTCTCCCATGCGCAGTCCTTGTTTGGATCCACTTCGCATTTGCCGTTTTTGGCGCCGCCGCACTGTCCATTTACCAGGCTCTTGGAGCAATCCACGATCGGGCAGATTCCTCCAGTAATATTCAGATAGCACTGCGCGCACGCATCGCAGCGCTTTTCCGTTAGAGCCATGCCGTGATGACCCGTATAATTCAAAGAGTCTGCGGCTGCGTATACAGAAACAGGACCTGATTCCCGCTGCAGCATCAGATCTGCAACCGTCTGGACACCAAGTCCGCACGAAATCACAAAAACATTCTCTGTGCCTTCCGGAATCATGTCCGCAAGCTTTCTTGCCGTCTGCGTTTTGTTACACAAAAAATCGACCCTCGCGCTTCCCGTGATGGTCTTTCCTTCCTCGGCAGCAATTTTTTCGAACTCAGCCAGCTCCGGCTCTTCAATCGTGTGAAACTCCTTGAAGCATTTATTACAGGCAATGACAAAGATCTGATCGGTTCCGGATAGCACCGCCGAGAGCTCTTCACGATCTTTTAGCCTGTATTTGGTGTAGTCTTCCAAACGCTCACCTCCTTATTAGATTGGTGCGCAGCGGCTTATCGTTTGCGGCTGCGCAGATTCATTCAGAAAGGGCTTCTGAAATTCGTTCTTATTGTATCCCTTTAGACGCTGTTTTTCAAGCAAATTCTTGTCCGGTTTCACATTTTGCACTTAAGCTTTTCATCAAAATCGTTACCCGTTCTCTCCGCGGCTCAACCACGCTTCGGTCGGTGTGAAACGGGCACGCACAGTGGTGTGCGTGCCACGTGTGAACGTGTACCTAATATTTCATAAAAAACTACTTCATCGTCACGGATGGGAACAGCCCCGCGTCTGTGTGCGGCAAAAAGCAGCTGGCGACAAATTCATCCATGTAAGTTGGCTCGTTGCTGAGCTCGAGGTAGGTCATGTTGTGCGCGACCTCGGATACCTTCGCCTCGGCTTCCGAGGAGAACAGGATTGCGTACGCGCCGGACAGGGAGGAATTGCCGATATAAGTGAATTTTTCCATCTCAATGTCCGGGAACATGCCGATGGACACAGCATTGCGCATGTTGATACCGCTGCCAATACCTCCGGCTACGTATACATGGTCGATCATGGACACATCGAAGTCCAGAGACTGCAGCATGACGCGGATGGCGGAAAAGATGGCGCCCTTCGCGCGGATGAAGCTGTCGATGTCGACCTCCGTGATCTCGATGTCTTTTACAGATGCTGCATCTTTTTTGTAGGCCAGGACATAGCTTCCCATGCCGTACTGGTCATGGCGGACACGCGCACCCTCACGAATAAATTTGCCCTTCGGACTGATGATCCCACAGCGGAACAGCTCACTGATCACATCAATAATGCCGGAGCCGCACAAGCCCACGGGCTTCTGCCCTTCATCTCCGACGATGGTAAATGTCGGCTCCATCGTCTCTTTGTCGATGGCGCAGGCTTCGATCGCGCCATCCGTTGCACGCATGCCACAGCTGATATCGCCGCCCTCAAACGCGGGTCCTGCGGAGCAGGCACAGCTCATCATAAATTCCGAATTGCCAAACACCAGCTCACCGTTGGTGCCAAGGTCGATAAACAGGGACATTTCCTCTTTGTTCCAGATCGTGCTGGCAAGAGTGCCGGCGGTGATGTCTCCGCCCACATAGCTTCCGATATTCGGGGACATAATAACCCGGGCATGCTCATAAAGATGCAGACCAAGGTCGTGCGCGTAGACTGAGTTCGTCTCGAAAAAGGTCGGGATAAACGGCTCCATACGGACCGGATCCGCGTCTACCCCCAGCAGCAGATGATTCATGGTCGTATTGCCCGCTATGCATGCGCGATAGATCTGCCGCGGCTTGATGCCAATCGAGCCGCACATCTGATGAATCATCGGATTGAGCGTCTCTTTGATGATCGCGTCCTGCAGCTTCTTACGTCCGCCCTCTTTCTGCTGCTCGATGATGCGGTTGATCACATCCGCGCCATAGCGAATCTGTCCGTTTCCGGAGGAACCCTTCGCGAGAATTTCACCCGTGCGCATGTCGATAATCAGAGCAGATACCGTCGTTGTGCCGATGTCCACAGCCAGACCGCAGATCCTTGGTTCTTCCGTGGCTGGAAAAATATCCAGTACTTCTACTTTTTCCGAAGCTTTGCGGATGATGCATTTCAATTCAAAGCGGCTCTTGCGCAGAGTCTCGGAAAGCTTCTGAAGTACGGCAAACGGAAGCTTTACCTTTTCCACACCACAGGCTGCATCCACCGCCCAGGTAAGCCTCTCGTTATCCGGCATTGTGTCGTCCAGCGAAGGTTCTTCCATAGTCACAGTGATGATGTCGAGATCATTTTCAAATTCAATCCCGGCTTCTGACATGTCAGCCTTTGTTTTTTCAAAAATCTGTATTTCCTCTGCCGAACTTAAGTCCGCAACTTTCATCCGACTGCGGTAAGCAGAAGCAATGTCCGGTACCATTACCTCTACATCCGCATTAATTTTACTCACGCAGGCTAACCTCCATCCCTGCGCAAACTCCTCATCAGAGATATGGCTGGTCTTTTTCGTGTCCAGCTCTCCTCCGACGAGCTTTACCTTACATTTTCCGCAAGCTGCATTTCCATTACAGGGCGCGTCGATGGCCACGTTCATTTTCTTTGCGACATCCAGAAGGCTCTCTCCCTCCAGAGCGTAGCCGACTGTCTCATTGCCGTTTTCGAATTTAAAAGTCACTTTAAACATAGTTTCTCTTCTCTCCGTAAAATATTGTCCTATATCTACTGAAAAGCAGATACTTTTAACTGAAAATGCATCTCCTGAATTAATAATATACGAGTATAAATGGATACCCGGAGCAGTATACAGACAGTTCCATATAAATGGACAGTCGTATACTCCCCGGGTATATGAATAAAAAACTCATTACCTTATCCGCAGCAGCGGATTACCTAGAATTCAATTCGTGTTTTTCTGAAAATCAGATCTCCAGATAAGAATCCGCATACAGCGTGTTGCCCTTAAATACGTCGCAGGACTTGATGGTTTCCATCAGGCGCAGGTCGTTCGGGTTCACGATAGCAGAGATCAGCCCCTGCATCATGGCCATTGCTACCAGAGCGGAGTCCATAATCGGACGGATGGTCTTCGGCATACCGTTTGAGTTATTAGAAAGGCCGCCGGTGGAATTTAAGCCCATGTCAGAGAGCATCTTGATGAATTCAAGGATTTCCATCTGCTTGTCCTGCATGCCCTTTACTACCAGGAACAGCGGATCAAACCACATATCAGTAGCTTCCATGCCCTGCTCCATACCTCTCTCGAGCAGCAGCTGGCAGTACTCCATGCGCTCATCGTTGTCCTTCGCAATGCCTTCGCCGTTGCAAAGAGCAATAACAATCGCGTCATTTGCAGCCGCAAGGTCGATGTTTTCGATTCTGCCGGAAGCATCCGCAGAGTTTACGATCGGCTTTCCTTTGGAACGGTTGTAAACGGAAATACCAGCCTCGATGGCCTTCTTGTTGGAAGTATCGAGAGCAAGCGGTACATTGTCAAAGTTGCTCTGAAGAAGCTGTACTGCCCACTTCATCAGGTCCTCGCCATAGCCTTCTGCCGGTCCGATGTTTACATCAAGGTAAACAGCACCTGCATCCAGCTGCTGCTTTGCTCTTTTGAGAATCGGCTCCGGGTCTCTCTCCATAAATGCTTTATTGACAGCCGGAGCAGTGGTGGAAAGTCTCTCACCAATTGTTACAAATTTTGCCATGATGATTATTCTCCTTTATGGTAGAATGTTTTGCCGTCCGTCAAAGCAGAGTACTCATATCTAAAGCCTGAACTAAATATGATCTGATCTTAACGCCGCCCGGCCAATTCTCTTGACCGGGAAACGTTTGAGAGATACTCGTTTGAGGGATACTCTTCTGCTTTGAAGGACTGACAATAGATCAACAATTACTGTTCTTAGAAAATGCTTTCATACAGGTATCCTGATATTAAAGCTCCTTCATAAACTTCACAAGCTGTACAGCCTCTCTCGGAGCGATGATAATCTCCCATCCCGGAAGCTTTGCTTCCAGTTCGCCCTTGAGGACGGCTACCTTGCCCGGGATCACCAGTTTTCTGGACTTCACCTTGCTCTCGATCTGCTGCTCTTCGAAGAACTTCGCGATCGTACCGGCTGAGAATTTGCCTGCTGCCCAGCTGGTCAGTACGGAAAGGCCGCCTGCATCGTTGATGATAAGGTTGCACGGTACGCCGGAGCGCTCCAGCTCGCCGGATACAAGGAAGTAGGTCAGAGCGAAGTCTACTGTGGTCAGGCAGACGGAATTCTCATCTGCGCCGTTGAGCGGATAAATACCCGGCTCTACCTTCATCGGCTTCTGCGGGTCAGTGAAGAGGTTCTGTCTGAGACCATAGACCGGGTTTGCTTCCGCGTAGGTCATCTGATCGAGAACGATGATGGAACCATACTTCATCGTGAACAGAGAAAGCAGAGCTGCCTGCAGATGCTTGTCTCCGCCGCTTAAGCGATCCAGACGGACGATAGACGGATAACCGCAGGTGCGGTTGCTGTCCTTGATTGCAGCCTTGCGGAACTGTACCGCGATCTGATAAGCTTCCTTCACGGAATTTACGCCGCAGTCGAATACAAGATTTTTGTTGCCCAGTTTTTCAAGAGCTGCCAGGGTGTCATACAGCTCGTTGATGTCAGAGCCGGACACGCCGAGGGTAACGCCAGCTTCGGTCGCTACCTTGCTCATCGCCTCGTAGTTGGACGCGTTCGCACCATTTAAGATCGGCTTGCTGTCCTTTACAAGCGCCAGAGCTTCTGCTGCTACTTCCGGATCCTCGCAGCCAAGAATCAGCACACGGTCAAGTGCCGCTGCCTTCTTTACCAGATCCAGATATTTGTCTTTTCCAGCTGCCTCTGCATAGTTTACATAAATCATTTCTGTAAACATACGCTCACCGATACGCTCGTAATCAACGCTCTTGATTTCCTCAAGCTTTGCATCAATTGCCGCATCATCCATACAGCTGCATACCGTTACCGCATAACGGGTTCTGCTGACAAAGGTCTTCTCATGACGGAACAGAACCGTCTCACCGCCGAGGGAATACTCATGATCGCCGGTTCCAACCTTAATGGTCTTCATTGGCGGAGCAGTCGCCTCATTCAGGGAAGCCTTTGCGTCCTCAGAAAAATACGGACATTTGTCAAGGGAAACCGCGCCCTGCGCCACTTTCATAGAGAAAGCCATACAAGTCGGGCTGCCGCATTCCTTACAGTTTTTCTTTGGTGATAATTTAAAGATATCCAAGCCTTTTAATGCCATTTTATGAATCCTCCTTCGCTTCTGCTTATATCAGATCAAATCAGTTAAATCAGTTCTGTGATCATGGCTTTGATGGTTCTGACAGATTCCGGATGTTTCAGAATCACAGCGTCTGAACCGGCAGCGAGAACTGCAGCGGCAGTCTCTATTTCCATATCAATCCCACGCTCTTCAAGATTACCCCATGCAGGCATATCTTCTTCTGTAGCGGTGGATTCCTTCACAGTCCATGTCTCAGAAGCGACTGGAGTAATGATCGGCATCTGCAGCGTCGCATCACCCTGAGAGAGCGCAGCTGCCTTTACACGGTCAAGCGTCGAAATCACGTAGTCGAATCCATATCCGACAGCCGCGGTACCAGCGTTCATAACGATGGTCTTGCTGTCAACGCCAAGCTGGGTCAACAGCACGTTCAGCTGCTTGGCAAGGTTAATATCTACGGCGGACTCTGCGCCGACTACCTGCTTGTAAGCCAGGCCGGCAGAAGCACCAACAGTCTTGTAGTTCTCTTCCTTTGCCGCCAGGATCATGGCATTTCTGCCCTCCAGAGCAGCAGCAGCCTTATCAAGAAGCTCAGCATCTTTTTCTACATTTTTGCAGCCACAGACAACAAGAGGCACATCCACAGCGTCAGCGACATCCTTGACGATCTGGACAAGCTCTTCTGTCGGTCTGTTCTTTCCGTTTGGATCTCCGCCCTCCAAACGAATGCTCAAAAAGTCAACGCCCTCGAATGTCACGGCCTTTTTCGCCATGTCAACGACCGTTGTGCAGCCCTCGTAAAGCTTCTGCACACATTCCGGCTCGCTTTCCATGCCACCGTCCGTGATTTCGATACCAACCTTCGGCGCATTCTCAATGGCGTCGTCAAAGCTGTAGAACGGCAATACATTCTCTCCGCCGAGTGTGATCGCCTTCTCTCCGGTACCGACTGCTACGGTGTTGATTTTTGCGTTAAATTTTCCTGATTTCGCAGTAAACGGCATTTCTTTTATTCCTCCTTGTGGTGGTACATCATTTTTAAGAATCGTCTATTATGCAGGCTTGAAAAATGCTACGCAATGTGCTCCTCTGCGCAGGTGAGGCCTCTACAGGAGCGTCTCACTACCTGGTCTACATCATAGACTCGAAAAAATGCCTTTGGCATTTTTTCTCGTTAAAGAATCCAAAATCGCCTCGCAGGAAATTCTCGCAAGCGAGTGAATCCCTCTACCTGGCCTACATCATAGACTCAGAAAAATGCCTCCGGCATTTTTCTTCGTTAAAAAACTCAAAATCGTCATGCAAGAAATCTCGCAAGCGAGATTTCTTCGCAAGTCGATTTTACGGGAGATTCGAAATCGAATCTCCCTAAGAATGCAGCAAAGCTGCATTCTTGAGTTTTTTACATCATTGGTTCCATTCCGAGGGCCGGATGGCCTTTTTCAGTCAGGAACTCAAGCAATGCTTCGGGATCTTCGGTAACTACGGTCTCATCCGCAATCATATCGACGAAGTTATCGATTCCGTAAAGCTCTTTTGCTGTCGCGTTCAGGCGTTCTGCCACCTGATCCTTCAGATCCTTCGGCATCCATACGATACGGGCGATGCCGCCTTCTGCCTTCATGAACTTCTTAGAAGAGATGAAGTGCTTGCCGTGGCCCATGAAGCCCGGTGTCTGGACACCGCCGCCGGTCATGGATGCCAGCTCAGAGAAGGTCATACCGATCGGGGTCATGCCTGCGTACTCACGGTTCGCAATGCAGACACCGTTGGAAAGCGGCTCGATACCGCAGATGCACTCGAAGCAGCCGCAGCTTGTCATCGGCTTCTCAATGATGGAATACAGAGATACATCTTCCAGTGCGCCCTGAGAGAACTTCCGGACTGCATCGTTGACATCTTCATACTCACCAATGCGCTCGTCGATCACTTTCTCTTTTGTGATTACCTGGCACGGTCCCTGCGGATCCAGCTCGTTGGTAGCCTTTGCGTCCAGCCATGAAACAGCGCCGCACAGTCCCAGACGCTCCGGAGTAACCACACAGACATGACTCGGGGAGAATGCCTGGCACATAATGCAGCTATAGTAAACATCTACGGCCTCATCTGTCAGGGTCGTCAGACGTTCATCACGTTTATCAAACATCGGGATCGCCAGCTCATGGCGAAGCTTTGTACACATTTCCGGATCGGTGATAACCTTCACCTGGCACTTATCTACAACAGCTGCGAACTCGCTCTTTACCTTCGCATAGAGCACCTCGCCGATGTGCTTTGCGCGGAAACCTGCGTTGAAGGTATCCTTGCTGATACGAATACGGATCATATCACGCTGGCCGGTGTGCATCACACCTTCGATACAGTTCAGATAAGAGTGGAACTTACGCTCAAATACCGGCTCAAAGTCCGCCTGCATGCTCTTGCCGGCAACCTCTACTATGTAGCCGATGGAGTGTTTGCTGCCCACTTCAAAAGAATCAATGTCCGGTCCGATCACTTCAATCTTATGATCCTCAACCTCGGAAGCCTCCTTGTTGTGAACCAGCTCGAAGCAGTCCACTCTGGAGCCGTCAAACTCAACCTGCATATCGCCGCGGCGGATAATCTCGCCCTCGAATGCGGATGCGAACGCTACCGGAATGTCAATGTCGGTAATCTTAAGCTTAATATCGCGGGCTTCCAGAGAAGTTGCGTTGAATTTGGAGACATCCTTCTGTACGATCAGGCTCTTCGGTACGCGGAAGGTCTCTTCATTCGTGATAACCGGGAAACCAAGAGCAATCGCGCCGGCACCGGCTGCTACGATTACTTCATTCAGCGGAGCGAATGCGTTCACAAATGCCGGAACACGCTCCATCGTATACTTCATAAGTCCTGCAGCATCACCCGGTGTGATATTGCCGAAGATCAAAGCCGCTCTTACAGCAACGGACACGACATGGATCACAGCCGTGATGTCCTTGCCAAGCGGGATCACACGTACATTCGCGCCGGTCTTGTAACCCAGTTCTGTACACTGATCAATAATATCGCCGACCAGAGTCACCAGAATACCCTGCGCCTGATAGCTCTTTACCAGAGCAACGCCTTCCTCAGCAGTCGGAGCAGCACCGATGATAACCGCAACGCCCGGGATATCGCCGGTAACAAGCGGTACACCCAGCTCACGGATCACTGCATCCGCAAGATGACCATAACACGGCTCCTCATAAGGAGTCGGATTGTCAATATACTTCAGCACTTCAATAAATTCCGCGCAAAGTGCAGTCGCGATACCGGACATGAACGCATCGTTCATTCTCGGATTTCTGGTCATCAGAGTCTTTACAACGCCAAGAGCCTCTTTGAGTTCTCCCAGATTGCCGACCTTAGTACCGGTTACACCGTAATAACACGGAATGCTGTAAGCGGTATCCGGAAATGCTACCGGCTTATCTGCGCCATACTTCGCGATCGCGTCGTTAATCGCATTTTCCGTAAGACCATATACTGCGTCATTTCCTTTAAAAATAACATCAAATAAAGTCACTTTACTACCTCCTAAAATAATATGCCATAGATTCGTCAGATTTCAATCGCCTGACGCTTTTTCTCGATGTCTGCGATCAGCGCGTCCGCAAGCTCATCAAGATCAGCAGATACAGTATGCTTTGCCTCTGCCCCATCCTTCAGACCGCTGGCCGCGATCACATCCTCGAGTGCGCCCTCATAAGGCATGATACCGATAAATGTATCTACCCCAAGACCGACAAACGTATTGCCAAGCTCGACGGCCTGTGCTGTCACGCCAGCAGCATCACAGCCCACGACCGGAAGCTGCGGTACGGTAAGTCCCGAATCCGCCGAAAGTGCCTGAGCAATCGTTACGACATTGCCAGTGTTTTCCAGTCCGCCAAGCGGCAGCACCGGAGGAATCTCCGCCAATTCACAGACACGCTTCAGTCCCGCTCCGCACAGATCCTTCGCTTCCGGATTCAGAAGCCCCGCATCAGCAGCTACCGTAACCGGGTAACCAATCGCGAGTACAACGATATCATTCGCGATCAGCTTTTTAATCAGAGCCGTATACTCTTCTTTATCCCGTACATCTGAACCATCTGTGCCAAGCAAAACTGCCGCGCCGCGAAGAACGCCGGACACAACACAGTCCAGCAGCGGCTTTGTGGATCCGGTCGAATCCACCTTCGAATTACATACGCCATCCAGCGCCTGGATGATGTCCGCTACTTCAAGCTTCGGTAATGCAGAATCACTCATTTCATTCGCCTCTTTTCTTTCTTTTTAAGCATCGTTGTCAGGAAACGATCACAGTACAAAGAGAATCGGCAGGCTGCTCCGCCTTTATCAGAAACGATTCGCGTTCTGGCGGTGCAGAGCTCACATGGCCGTCTGGCCGCTTCTCTGTTGGTCGTTACTTATATTTATACCAACAGATTGCCTTTTTTGCAACTGAAAATAATACATTCCGCACAATTTTCTTATAAAATGCTCACTGCTAAATGAGTGTTCCAGCATTATCCGGATCGGAAACGGCTATATTTACGCATTCAAAGCTTCCGACTGATCCAGGATTTCCTTGATCGCGCGGATTTCAGCTACCGCAGTCGTACTGTAATCATAAGGCGAGGAACCGTTCCGGTCCGCATCTATGATTTCGGCATTATAATGAACCACGCCGAGCAGATCCTCAGGCGGAATTTTCGAACGGATAAATTCTTCATCCTTCTCATCACGCACCTTGTTGGCCACTACATAGACCTGCCTGACGCCCAGATCATCAGCCAGGCGTTTTACATTGCGGTAAGTCTGTACGCTTCTCGCACCAGGCTCGATGACAACAATGAATGCGTCCATCCCGCTTGTCGTCCCGCGCCCCAGATGCTCAAGGCCTGCTTCCATGTCAAGGATGACCACATCGTTTGAGCGAAGCATCAGATGATTGATGATCCGTTTGAGCATCACATGCTCCGGGCAGACGCAGCCGCTGCCGCCGGTTTCCACCGTACCGAGTACAAGAAGCTTCACACCGTTGCATTTTTTTGCGTATTTATCCGGGATATCATCTACCTTTGGATTCAGCTTGAAAATCTTGTTAAACTCATCCGCGCCGGTGCGCTCTTCCACGAGCTTTCTCATCTTGGTGATCGGCACAATTGCGTCCAGATCCTCTTCGTTGAATCCGAGCGCCAGGCCAAGATTGGCGTCCGGGTCAGCGTCCGCCGCCAGCACAGAACGGCCCTCATCTGCATAAAGCCGTGCAAGCGTCGCCGCAAAAGTAGTCTTGCCTACCCCGCCCTTTCCAGTAATTGCAATCTTCATGAAATACGCCTCATTTATCTGTGTTTACTCATTCCGCCGTTCCATTTGTGCTTCGCACTCCAGGATTTTTTGCTGCAACCACGCACAGCACAGCCCGGCCCGCACGATCGGACCGAAGGCAACAGACAGTCTCCGGTTCGATCGCAGCAGATAGGGAGAAAGGACTCTCCCTGTCCATTTTAGATACCAAGAGCCGTTCTCTTCTCTTCGATCCGCTCGATCATCTTATCCACGAGCTTATCGATGTCGGTCTCTACGGTGTAAGCTGCCTCTACCCAGTCGCGGATGCCGCCCTGCAGCAGGTCTTCTACCTCTGAAGAGCCGCTTGCGTACGGGTCAACACCGAGGAAGGTGTCCAGACCGGTCGCTACAACGTAGTTTCCGATGGAAACCGCCTTTTCAGACATCCACTCCGGTGCGCAGCCGACTACCGGGAGCTGGGAAATGTTCCAGCCAGAATCCTTCGCCAGATCTGACACCAGAACCATCATACGACTGATGTCTACGCAGGATCCCATGTGAAGTACCGGCGGAATGTCAGCCAGCTCACAGACTCTCTTAAGACCAGCGCCGCAGAGATCCTTGGCTCTCTTGTCCATCAGGCCCGCTCTTGCCGCCGCCTGTGCGGAGCAGCCGGAAGCCACGATAATGATGTCGTTCTCAATCAGCTTCTTCATCAGACCGATATGAGCGGTATCCGGACGAACCTTCGGGTTGTTGCAGCCTACCATCGCAACCGCACCCCGGATAACGCCGGAATTGATGCACTCAACAAGCGGCTTTAATGTGCCAGTTTCATCAACCTGAGAGTTCGTAACCGTATCCAGAGTCTTCTTAATAGCTTCTACAGAATAGCCCACTGTCGCATGCTGCTTCAGCTGCGGAATATGTACGAGCTCCGGCTTACGGTTTTTGAAGTTTTCAATGGCCATCTTCACGATTGCCTTCGCATTCTCGCCTGCATTTTCCGGTGAGAAACGGATGTAGTCGCTCTCCGGCATCTGCGCGATCGGGGAAGTCGTGATGAACTTGGTATGGAAGCATTTTGCCAGCGGTCCGATAGCCGGGAAAATACACTGTACATCCACAACAATTGCCTCACAGGCACCAGTCAGGATAACATTTTCCTGCTGAAGGAAGTTGCCTGCCATCGGAATACCGCGGCGCATCGCTACTTCATTAGAAGTACAGCAAACACCGGATACCGTAATGCCCTTCGCGCCCATTTCTTTCGCATAAGCAATCATTTCCGGATCATCCGCATACTCACAGATCATCTCAGAAAGTGACGGGTCATGTCCATGTACGACGATGTTGACGTTTTCTTCCACCATAACACCCAGATTTGCCTCAGTGTCAATTGGCTTCGGCGTTCCAAACAGAACATCAGAGAACTCCGTACCTGCCATGGAGCCGCCCCAGCCATCTGCCAGGCCTGTGCGCAGAGACTGGCGGATCAGTGCTTCCGGTTTGGAGGAGCATCCCATATGAGTCATATGCATCGAACAGGAAACCTCGCGGTCAATGGCACGCGGCTGAATCTCAGCCTTCTCCCAGAGCTCCTGTGTATGCTTCGGAGCACGCTTGAGGAAATTCTGGAATCCGAATACCTTGCCGTACTCGCCAAGAGCCAATACAGCCATCTCATGAGCCAGATCATAGATATCCTTGCCTTCGGTCTCTACTCCCCACTCATGGGCAATACGGATCAGTTTTTCAGGATCCTTTACCTTATAATTGCCATCAGGAGATGTACAATAAAGAGTATGGCAAATCTCACGGCCATGATCAGAATGTGTCGCGGCGCCGCCCGCCGTGAATCTCAGGAAATTACGTCCTACGATGCCGTGCGCGTCGCAGCCGCAGATACCGCGCGGAGCCTTCGGGGTAATCCGGCACGGCCCCATTGTACAGATACGGCAGCAGACACCCTGCTCGCCAAATTTGCAATGCGGCGTCTGATTCTTCACACGGAACTGGTAGGCGTCCGCTCCTACCTTTGCCCCGGTCTCGAGGAGCCGGTTCGTGGCCGCTTCAAACTCCTCAATCGTAGTCAACTTAAATTCTCCCATAAATACCTCCAGGTCAAATGTAATTTATCATTACACACCGCAATACAGCCGAGACAGTCTGCCGTGTGTTCAGATCTTGTCAAATCAGGTTTATTTTTTTCATAATCTCCAGCAAAGCCAGACGAACCGGCGAATCCTCCGGCAGAGAAGATGTGGGTCTTCCTTCGCAGTCATATTCATAGACCTGCTCATCCTGCGGCACAACTCCGAGAAGCGTCAGCCCACTCTTTTCAATTTCTTCTCTCGTACCATCATTCAGCTGTCCGTTCGGAGCCCGGTTGATAATCAGACCGATCATCTTCGGCTTCATATGACATTCTTCAATCAGCTCCGAAATCCGCTCCGCGGCCTGCACTCCTCTTCTGGAGCAGTCGCTGACAAGCAGCATGATATCCACCTTGGGCAGAATTCCGCGGCTGATATGCTCCATACCGGCCTCATTGTCTACCACTACATATTTATAATTCGGGATCAGCTTTGCAAGCTGCGCCTGCAGAAGACCGTTTACATAGCAATAGCATCCCTGACCCTGGGAACGTCCCATCACAAGCAGGTCAAAATCATCATCTTCCGCCAGACAATGCTGCAGCATCATCTCTGTATAATCCGCTTTAGTCATACCGGACGGAATCTTCTGTCCGAGCGCTTCCGCGTCATGGAGCACATTCTCCCGTACATCACCAAGTGTCATCTCGACATCAACGCCGAGTACCTCATTCAGGTTCGAATTCGCGTCTGCGTCCACCGCGAGGATCGGCCGGCGTCCTTCGGCGCACATGGTCTGAATCAGCAGACCGCCTAATGTCGTCTTTCCAACGCCGCCTTTTCCGGCAATCGCAATCACGTTCGCCATTAAAACACCTCCTTTCAAAATCAGGCAGGGAACCCTCTTCGTCCCTGCTTCAAATGTTTGAAACATGCAGGAGCACAGCTTTCTAAGTATAAAGCAGCGCTCACATAATCACTTGCAGTTTACGCAGCATCCGTACAGTTGATCTCTACCTTGCCGCCGGTCAGATCTGCCATCGCGATGGTTCCCTCTACCGTCTTTGTGTCGCCCATGACATCCGTCAGAGTGATCAGATCTCCATTGACCTCAATCTTGCTGACATATTCCAGGATGACACTGTATTCTTTTTTACTGTACACAGTCGCCAGACACATAGTATCACCTCTTTTCTATGTCTTTTATCCTCTCAGGCGTCCTGCACCATAGAGAGTGCAAGCTTCAGATAAAGATTTCCCTTCTGGAATTCATCGACCGCTTTCTTGATCTGCTCAGCAGCCGCTGCCTTTCCATCTGCGCGGAAGGACTCTGCTACCTGATCAAGCTCCGCCGCGTGATGCTCGTTATGCTTTAACATATAGTCAAGCAGAGCGACCATTTTATCTCCCTGCGGAGCGTCCTGCGCATGTTCGCCGCAGCTGCCGCAATGCGCATGATCGTGTGTATGACATTCCTCGCCGCCGTGCACGTGGCAATGCTCTTCTCCATGATCATGATGATGGTCGTCTTCCTGTCCATGCTCGTGCGTGTGAGGGTGGGAGTGTTCATACGTATGGGTGTGTGTATGCTCATGCTCATGCTCGTGTGGAACCGGATTGCCGTTCTCATCCTCAATAAGATGCATAAAGATACCCCTTTCTTCTATAAAAATAGTTCTTTCCTATATATCTTTCTGCCTCATTACTTCCCTATAGGAATCAGAAACAAAATATTGGGCGGGGCAAAATCATCTGACAGCGTTCATCATGATCTCCTGTTAACAATAATTAATTCTCACATAATTGTAATTGTTAATATAATTGTTAATTTTTTCACGTTCGAAAGCATAATATCAGATATCCCCCCACCTCGGATAACCGTTAGTATACTAACACAAAGGCTCGGAAAAAACAATGTTTTCCCGAGCTTTTTCTAAAAAAGTATTAAAAAAAATACACACATTTTTTACACAATTCTTACCATGGGGTCAGTGAATTTTCTACACCCATGTCGCGCAGCATCAGAGCAGATACGGTTTCTTTCGGGTTTTTGCCCTCAAACAGAATCTTGTTGACCTGCTCGATAATGGGAAGCTCTACCTGATATTTCTGCGCAAGAGCAACCGCTGATTTTGTAGAGTAAACACCTTCCACGACCATATTGACTTCCTTCATGGCTTCCTCCATGGTGTACCCCTGGCCAAGCAGAATTCCCGCACGCCGGTTGCGGCTGTGCATACTCGCGCAGGTAACAATCAGGTCGCCGATGCCAGTCAGACCGCTGAAGGTCTCCATGCGGCCGCCCATTTTTGTGCCAAGCCGTGCAATTTCCACGATGCCGCGTGTGATCAGAGCCGCCTTCGCATTATCGCCATATCCCATCCCGTCGGCAATACCGGCCGCCAGGGCAATCACGTTTTTCAAAGATCCTCCCAGCTCAATACCAATCATATCAGAGCTGATATAGACACGGAATACCGGACTCATAAACAGCTTCTGCAGCATACGCGCGGTTGCCTCGTCTCTGGCACCAATTACAATCGCTGTCGGCATACCACGACCGACCTCCTCCGCGTGGCTCGGACCGGAAATCACCGCCGCGTTTGCCTGCGGAATCTCTGCTTCGATAATATCCGTCATCGTCATAAGAGATCCTTCTTCGATGCCCTTTGCAGCATTGACTATCACAGTTCCCTCTGCAACAAGCGGGCGCATCTTTTTGGCGGTCTCGCGCACAACTGCCGAAGGACTTACCAGCACCAGAACATCCTGTCCCGGTACCACCTCGGCCAGATCGGATGATACCTTAATCTGCTCCGGCAGCTTCACTCCCGGAAGCTTTGATGTCAGCTCATGAGTCGAGCGGATCAGCTCCGCGTCCGATTCCAGAAAAGACCAGAGCGTTACTTCGTTTCCGTTTTCATATAAAAGCTTTGACAGAGCCAGTCCCCAGCTGCCGGCGCCAATTACACCGATTTTTGCCATATCGTGTACCTCCTTTGCATTACCTTCCGGAAGATATCTATCATACCTGCCAGGAAGAATCCCGTGACGAATTCTCCCCAAATAACCTGCAGATTATATTTGATTTTACTTGATATTATTTATTTTTCTTAGATTTGTCCAGAAAACCTGCTTTTCGCTCTTCTCCTTTTCGCAGCCGGTCAATGTTGCTGCTGTGTTTGTAAAAATCCAAAACCGTAATCACAGCAACGACCGCATAAAGCTCATACAGGTATCTCTGGGTCATGCCCAGAATACCAAGCTGACCAAAAATCACGGATTCCACCAGAAATCCACCCGCCACAATTAAAGACCCCACAGAAACATATCCAGTCAGAAAGAAACCTGTACAAAAGCCGATAATGGCGAGCAGGCAGAGCGCCGGATGCAAAGCAAGCGTTGTGCCGCCGGTAGTGGCAATGCCCTTTCCTCCGCGAAATCCCAGATAAAAAGGAAAGCTGTGTCCAAGCACTGCGCCAAGTCCGGTATATACGCAGAGCAATGGCCATATATCCGCATAGGTTTTTCCGAAAATCAGCCAGGTAACAAGAGCCGCAAAAACCGGCTTTAACCCATCGCCCACAAAGGTAAGGCAGCCCCAGCCCTTTCCCAGTGTGCGCATCATATTTGTCGTACCTGCGTTCCCACTGCCGTAATCACGGATATCAATCCCATGCAGCCGGCCAATAATATAGCTGGTCTCAAACAGTCCGAAGACATAACCAATTGCAAGACATGCCAGACGTTCCATTTAACTTTCTTTATCCTTTCGTTCGCGAATAATAAATTTCAATGGGGTACCGCGGAACCCAAACGCGTCCCGGATACGATTTTCCAGGTATCTTAAATAAGAAAAATGCATCAGATCCTTGTCATTGACAAAAATGACAAAGGTAGGCGGTTTGACTCTCGCCTCAGTGATATAATACAGACGCAGCCGTTTTCCTTTATCTGTCGGCGGCTGTTTGAGTGCGACTGCCTCTGCCATAATCTCATTAAGGACACCGGTCTTAACCCGCATGGATTGATTCTCGATCACCATGTCAATGGTCTCAAACAGCTTCGGCAGGCGCTGCCCGGTCTCGGCGGAGATAAAAATAATTTCTGCGTACGGCATATAAGAAAGGACCTGACGAATCTTTTCCGTATATCGGTAAATGGTCTTATCGTCCTTTTCGATGGCATCCCATTTATTGACCGCAATCACAATGCCCTTGCCCCGCTCGTGCGCAATCCCGGCGATGTGCGCGTCCTGCTCAGTCACGCCTTCTGTGGCATCAATCATCAATACCACCACATCGGCGCGCTCCACAGCCGAAACTGTGCGGATAATGCTGTAGCGCTCGATTTCTTCCTTGATCCTGCTCTTTCTGCGCAGACCGGCGGTGTCAATAAATACATACTCTTTATCCTGCCAGCGCATCGCGGCATCCACTGCGTCGCGGGTCGTGCCCGCAATATTGGTCACAATCAGGCGGTTTTCTCCGAGCAGCTTGTTGATCAGTGAAGATTTACCGACATTCGGCTTGCCCACGATCGCAATGCGCGGACGCTCGTCCTCCTCGGCGGAAATTTTTTCCGGATCAAAATAAGAAGTAACGATATCCAGCATATCGCCGATACCCTGTCGATTCGCAGAGGAAATCGGTACCGGATCGCCTATTCCCAGGTTGTAAAATTCATAGACATCAGCCTGATATTTCTGAAAACTGTCCACTTTATTTACCACCAGCACCACCGGCTTATGGGAGCGCCGGAGCATATCCGCCACCTTCGCGTCCGAATCCACCAGTCCCTGCTGACAGTCTACCATAAAAATAATCACATCCGCAGTATCAATCGCGATCTGAGCCTGTTCACGCATCTGCGAAAGCATGATATCCTTACTCTCCGGCTCAATCCCGCCGGTATCGATCAGGGTAAAATTCAGATTCAGCCACTCAACATCTGCGTAGATACGGTCTCTGGTGACTCCAGGCGTATCTTTTACAATTGAAATATTGGAACCGGCCAACGCGTTAAACAAGGTAGACTTTCCTACATTAGGTCTGCCTACAATCGCGACAATCGGTTTACTCATAACTTATCCTCACTCTCTTGAAAGTGAGGACGCAGGCCGCGCTGTCGGCTGCGCTGATTATCAATGCGCGGCTTCCAGGTCCTCACTCTTCTAAATTTCCAATCACAGCATGTACAAAATTGCTGCCCTCAGACTGCACAATCCGAATCGGTATCCGCAGTGCTTTTTCCAGATCTTCCACACTCAGATCATCCAGAAACACATTTTCACCGCTGCGCAGCATCGTACAGGGAAGGAGAAGCTCGTCTCCAAGGTCTTTCCCAGTAAGCTGTGCCTTTAAATCCGCGCCTGTAATCAGGCCGGACACCGTAATCTCTTCTCCGAAAAAATCGTTCCGAATCTCATAAACACGGCAGAATACATCAGGATAAAGGCTGCGGATACTCTCGCACAACCTGCGCAGGAACGGCCCGGCCAGACGGCCCGTAGCAATCGACACTTTCCTTTTAAGGAAACCATCCTCGGCTTCTCCAGATGAAAAGGCTCCGTTCGCCTCGCCGTTTCCAGCATATGAAACACAATCCGTTCCGATGCCTGCGGCAGTGTCATTGCACACAGAGCTGGCAGCTCCAGAAGGCGAAGCATCAAGCGCCCCATCGCTCCCAGCTGAGAAAACACCTGTCCGGATGCTTTCCCCGACAGCGCAGGAATCAGAAGAATTCATTGCTTTTTCCTGCCGTATGCCATCCAGTGTCTCGTTTACCTCTTCAAACAACAGCCGCATCATGCCGACGCCATTTTCCAGCTGCAGATATCCATCGTAACGCTCTGCCTCGGGAAAGTCCCGTCCGGCCATAATATACCATTCATCGGAGGCATGTATAAAATGCAGCCCATATCGGTCATAAATCTCTTTTTGCCAGCGTTCAATACAATCGATCACCTGACAGGCATCCTCCGGCGTGAAAGCCTCCAGCGGATACAGTCCATCCCGGAATTTGGTCAGACCGACCGGCACGACAGACACGCTGCGCAGCTGCGGAAGGTATTTCACAAGCTCCCGGATGGAATATTCCAGTTCTTCCCCATCGTTGATGCCCCGGCAGAGAACGATCTGTCCGTTCATCTCAATCCCGGCATCCGCCATGCGCTGCACCTTAGGAAAAATATCTCCGGCAAAGCGATTGCGCAGCATCATGCGCCGCAGCTCAGGATTCATGGTATGAAAAGAAATATTTATCGGCTCCAGGTGATATTGAATGATCCGGTCTATGTCATGATCGTTCATATTTGTCAGGGTTACATAATTTCCCTGCAGAAAAGACAGCCGGGAATCGTCATCCTTAAAATAAAGGGTATCACGCATCCCCTTTGGCATCTGATCAATAAAGCAGAAAATACAGTGGTTCCGGCAGGAGCGGTATTCATCCATCAGCGAGCTTTCAAAGGTGAGCCCCAGATCGTCTTCAAATTCCTTCTCAATCTCCAGCTCCCACTCTTCTCCGTCCGCTTTGCGCACCTGCAAAGTCAGATATTCTTCATTGATCAGATAATGATAATCAAAAATATCCTCAACCAGACGGTCATTTACCGAGAGCAGAACATCTCCGGGCGCAAGCTCCAGCTCCCAGGCTATGCTGCCCGGCTCTACTTCCTTTATAATATGTTCGGTATGTTTATTTTCCATAATCTTATTATGAAATGGTCTGAGGACATGTTATTCTATAACAACCCCTCGTCTGCTCTGTGCTGAAGCTGAGCCTCCATCGCAATTTGCACTTGATCCAGCCTGACAGACAACATGGATCCGTCAAAGACAGAATGGCTGCAAATGGCGACACAGGTTGCTGGTACGCGGCCTTAAGCAGTGGCTCCCCCGCGGATTTTCTGCAGCAGCTCGTGAATCTTCGCGGTAGGACTCTCGATGTTACTCAGCGTAGCGTCATGATTTAATGCTTCAATGATTGTAGCCGTAAAGCGCGTCATATCAGCTTCTGCGTACCAGGGCTTCATTAACAGTTCCGGATTCCGATAGTGAAGATTTGTCGTCACGACCTTCGTGATAAAACCTTTTTCATAGTAATCATCAAACTTTTTCAGGCCGTCCGTAAACAAACCGAACGTTGTGCAAACAAACACGCGCTTCGCACCGCGCTCCTTCACCTGCTTTTCCACATCCAGCATGCTTTCTCCGGAAGAAATCATGTCATCCACGACGATGACATCTTTGCCTTCAACGGAATCTCCAAGAAATTCATGCGCGACAATCGGATTCTTGCCATTCACAATAACAGAATAGTCACGCCTTTTATAAAACATGCCCATGTCCACGCCAAGAATACCGGAAAAATAGACTGCACGGCTCATCGCTCCCTCATCCGGGCTGATGATCATCAGATGGTCATTATCAATCTGAAAGTCTTCGACATTGTCCACCAGCGCTTTCAGAAACTGGTAAGTCGGCATGAAGGAATCAAAACCGCTCAGAGGAATCGCGTTTTGTACACGAGGGTCATGCGCGTCAAAGGTGATGATGTTGGTAACGCCCATGTCCTCAAGCTCCTGCAGTGCAAGGGAACAGTCCAGAGACTCCCTTTTGGAACGCTTGTGCTGTCGTCCTTCATATAAGAAAGGCATCACGACATTGATCCGTTTTGCCTTACCATTTGCTGCGGCAATGATTCGCTTTAAATCCTGAAAATGATTGTCCGGGGACATATGGTTTTCATGTCCGCAGACCGTATAGGTCAGGCTATAATTGCACACATCGACAAGAATATAAAGATCCGTTCCTCTGACCGAATCATTGATCTGACCTTTGCCTTCCCCTGTGCCAAAGCGCGGACAGCAGCAATCGAGCAGATAGGAATCCGCTATATACCCAGGCTGAGAGATGACATTGCTGTTTTCTGGTTTCAGGTGGCTATTCTTTCTGGATTCGACCAGATGCCTGTCCACAGCCGCCCCGAAGTCGCGGCAGCCTTCAAGCGCCGCAATTTTCAACGGACCTACCGGCAAAATCTGATCCAGCGTTTCATTTTCAAATTCAGACATAGAGACCCTCTCTTTCGTGAATGAAGCTATAAAATATAATGTATAAGAGACTGGCTTTCGTGCCCAGTATAGCATCTTGATTTCCATGCGTCAAGAAAACGTTTTCGCTATTCTACCAGTCACGGATAGCCAGAAACGCAGCCAGATTTCCTCGTTTTCCATGGGAAGCACGGTGAGAGAAAAGCACCTTCGGATTGCAGCAGGTACAAAGGTCTGTCACAAATATGTGTTCAGGCAAAAGGCCCGCGTTTTGCATATTATATCTGCATGCCTCCCAGAGATTCAGCTGATATTTGCCCCGGCTGTTCGGGCGGAATAAAAGCGGCCAGGCCGGTTCCGGATACTGTTCGCGAAACTGCGAGACTACGTCCTCTCCTACCTCGTAGCAGTCCTGGCAGATGGATGGTCCGATAACCCCAATCAGACTGGCCGGGTCTGTCCCATAGATGTTTTGCATCTTTTCTACCGTAACGCGGGCAATGTCGTGAACCGTACCTTTCCAACCGGAGTGAGAAAGACCAATCGCCTGATGAACCGGATCCACAAAGTAGAGCGGCACACAATCCGCGAAAAAGGTCGTCAGCACCACACCAGGTTCATTGGTGACAAGACCATCCACATCCTGATAATCCCGTTCAAAAAGATAGCCCTTCCCACAATCTTTCCGTGTCACTTCACGCACGTTGGTCGTATGTGTCTGGTCAGAAAACACCATACATTCATAGGGAAATCCAACCGCATCCGCAATCCGTCTGAAATTTTCATCGACATGCTCCGGAAGATCACCGCGTGTATAGCTCAGATTCAATTCTCCCAGCTCTTTTTCGCTGACGCCGCCAAGACGGCTGCTGAATCCATGAACCAGAAAGGGCATCTGCTCAAAAGGGGGAAAAGTAAAATACAGAACCCCCTGATTCCAGTTTTCATGCACAAAGTCTGAAGATTCTTTTCGCAATAAATGCTCCATTTTTGCCTCACAGTTTTCAACCTGTTTGATTATGCAAGCTGCGTTAGATTTATATAGCTTACGCAGCGATGCATTTTACATTTGTCTATATCCAAAATGCGTCTTTAATAACACGAATTTCCTCTTTGTCAAAAGCTACCACGTCAAACCGTACTGGTGTATCCTCTGGAAGATGTTTCTCCATCAGATACCATCTGGCCGCACGGATGATCCGCCTCTGTTTTTTTACATCTACAGCTTCCAGCGCGCTGCCGTTGCTTTCGTCCGAACGGTATTTCACTTCTATAAAAACCAGATATTTTTCGTCGGAAGCAATCAGATCAATTTCTCCCATCCGGCAGCGGTAATTATGGCAGAGGATCCGATATCCAAGACTATTCAGATGAGAAGCTGCCTGAACTTCATATTGAGCACCGACCGCGTGTTTATTCATACAAAATGTCCTATAAATGTTTTTCTGTGGATAGGAGACGGACCATATTTTTTTAATGCTTCTATATGCGCCGCTGAGCCGTAACCTTTATGAGAAGCAAAGCCATATTCCGGCATCTTCGCGTCATATTCTACCATCAGGCGGTCCCTGGTCACCTTAGCCAGCACGCTCGCGGCAGCTATGGAAAGGCTTTTTCCGTCTCCTCCGATGATCGGCACCTGCCGGTATGGAATCTGTGGGATGGTAACTGCGTCGTTTAAAAGAGCCTGCGGCTGTGGAGAGAGTTGATGAACAGCCTCGCGCATCGCTTCATAGGTAGCCTGTAAAATATTAATTTCATCAATCCGCTCCGGAGAAGCCATGCCGATCCCATAAGAGATTGCTTTTTCTTTGATCTCTTCAAACAGCTCTCCGCGCCTTCTGGCGCTGAGTTTTTTGGAATCATTCAGGTACAGGATCTCACAATCACGCGGCAAAATAACCGCTCCGGCCACGACCGGTCCGGCCAGAGGGCCTCTTCCAGCCTCGTCAATCCCGCAAACCACTCCCAAATCTTCATATTTATGTTCGTAAATACGCATAGATTCCAACCGCTGACGTTCTTTCGCAAGCAAATCCATCTTTTTCTGTATCTGGGCGATCAGGCGCACGACTCCGCTCCGGCTATCGTGCTCATACTCTTTGATAAGCATTGGAAGCATGGATTCTTCCGCGGTTTCAAATTCTTCTTTAATTTCCCTGACTGATTTCATAGGGGGTCCTCCCGCTTACCTGCTCTGCATGATTTCGTCAGGAACCCCTGACCTGTGAAATCCCGTATTGCAGTGCGAAACAAATCCAGCTATCTGTTTTACGAAATGAATCCAAAGGACTGAAGCGGCCAGATTCGAAGCAGCGCCTTGCCGATAATTTCGTCCCGTGAAATATTTCCTACACTTGGCTCCCTGCTGTCTGTACTGTCATTGCGGTTATCGCCAAGTACAAAGTATTCCTGCTCTCCAAGCGTAATTTCCGTTGAGGCAAGCCCTGGATTTTTAATTTCTTCATATCCATATGATTCATCCAGAATCTCTCCGTTGATGTAAATAACACCTTCCTCAATCTTCACCGTCTCACCTGGAAGGCCAATGATGCGCTTAATATAGTAGGTATCTTCCTGATACTGAAAAGGAAACACGACCACATCGAATCGTTTTGGGTCTGTAAAACGGTAGGATATCAGATCAACAATCAGCTGGTCGCCGTCGTTTAACGCCGGATACATGGACTCCCCGCGGACTTCTGTGCGTTCGCCGACATAATTCACAACCAGGTAAGCTGCGCAGCTGATCAGTAGAACATAAAAGATCCAGCTGATTGCCTCGCGGATAATGCTCCTTTTCTTTTTTTCACCCTTCTTCAACAATTTATCCCCTCAAATGTGTTCCAAATTTGCTCTGCAAATCGGAAACAGCAGCGCCACAGCTATTATGCGTGACCAGCAGCCGATCCAGGCCTGTAATTCTCCCCTGTCAAATCACAGGCAAGGCGGCTGATTCACCTGCCTTTTATTGGTGCGTCAAAAAGCCGATGCCGCTAAGCGGCCAGATTCGTACCCATGCCTTTCCGACAATTGAATCGCGGCTTACATTTCCAACCTTTTCTGTGCGGCTGTCCGTGCTGTTATTTCTGTTATCCCCCAGCACAAAGTATTCATCCTCTCCCAGAGTAATTTCTTCACTCGCCCGTCCGGGATTTTGAATCGTTTCTTTTCCGTAATCTTCTTCGAGAAGCTCTCCGTTAATGTAAATATTCCCATCCTCGTCGATGCGAACCGTTTCGCCGGGAAGACCAATGATGCGTTTGATATAGTATTCGTCAGAATCCTCATAGGGACGAAAAACAATGATATCAAAGCGCTGCGGATCACCAAACCGGTACGAAAGCTTTTCCACGATCAGATTATCGCCATCCTGAAGTGTATTATTCATGGAAGAACCGTCCACAACCGTTCTCTGACCAACAAAATGCAAGATCAGCCAGGTAGCCAGCACAACAAACGCAATATAAAAGATCCAGCTTAAAATCTCTTTTTTTGGATCCACCTTTTTTTCCTCTTCCGCAGGTTCTCCCTGTCTGTTTTCTTTACTCATAGCTCATTTCTCTTCTTTCTATTTGTTGATTGGCATTCGTGTATCATTTATGGGCGTTCAAGCGTAATCCTCCCAATCCTTCCGTTTCTGAAGTCATCCAAAAGAATGGAAGCAGCACGCTCGTAATCAGGCTCTCCGCCTTTTTTAAGACATCCCCGCACTCTGGCGATATCCGCAAGAAGTAATGTCTTATCCTGCGTTTCTTCAATCTGATAACGTCCGGACAGCATTCCCGGATATTCTTTGACAAGAAAGTCCAGTACCCAAAGAGAAAGTTCCTCTGTCTGAATAATCTCATCCCGTATGGAACCAAGCGCGGCCAGCCTTGTTCCAACCTGCGGATCATCAAATTTGGGCCACAGGATTCCAGGCGTGTCGAGCAATTCGATGCCTTTTTTCGGACGGATCCACTGCTTGCCTTTTGTAACACCAGGCTTATTGCCGGTCTTCGCACTGGCTTTTCCGGCAAAGGAATTGATGAAAGTAGACTTTCCCACATTAGGAATGCCGACAATCATAGCCCGGACCGGACGGTTCTGAATGCCTTTTTTTCGGTCACGTTCCAGCTTTTCCTGGCTGGCCTCCATAATGATCTGCCAGATTTGTTTCATATCCGCGGAGGTTCTGGAATTGACTGCTGCCGTTTTCCATCCGGCTTTTCGAAAATAATCTTCCCAGCAGCGTGTCAGACGCTCATCCGCCATGTCTGCCTTATTCAGCAGAATCACACGGGATTTATTCTTCGCCAGCTCATCAATATCCGGATTTCTCCCCGATAAAGGAGCGCGCGCGTCCGTCAGCTCGATGACCAGGTCGATCAGCTTCATGTCCTCCTGCATCATCCGCCGGGCCTTCGTCATATGCCCCGGATACCACTGAACATCCATAATAAATATCTCCTCGTGAAGGTCAGCGGACAAATCCCCGGTGAGAAGACGGTGAAATCACGAACCAGACCTTTCCTTCTATATAATCACTCGACACTACGCCTACATCCGCAAAACGGCTGTCTTCGCTGTTATTGCGGTTATCTCCCAGCACGAAATATTCCCTGTCCCCGAGTGTAACTCCATCCTCAGCCATTCCTCCATTCGTCATGACAGGATAGTTTTGATCCTCGAGATACACTTCCCCGTCGATATAAATCATGCCGTCCTTGATCTGAATCGTTTCTCCGGGAAGACCGATCACGCGCTTGATGCTTGTATATGCCGTAGTACTCCCATTCGGCTTAAACGCAATCACATCCCCGCGCTGCGGAGTGCCGAACTGGTAGACAAATGTATTCAAAAGGACCGTATCGCCTCCGGATAAAGTCGTATCCATCGACTGCCCGATATTGGTCCTGGTCTGTCCGAAGAAATAGACCACCACGTAAGCAAACAGAATGACAACCAGAATCTCGAAGGCCCACAAAAGGATATTGCGGAGTATGGAATGTTTCTTCGTCAATTGGCAGGCACCTCCTTCATCGGTCTGTCAGCCGTTTGCGGATAAATCCGCATCGTCTGCCTTTCTGTTTTGCTGCTCGCGTCAAGAGTCCCAAACAGCAGGCCACAAACCGCCTGCCTCGCAGGCTATATGCCGCTTCCGCGTCATATGTTTGAGGCTGTATGGGCGTCCCGCCCATCCCAAAACAGAAATCCAGCCGTTTGCGGATAAATCCGCATCGTCTGCCTTTCTGTTTTGCTGCTGTTTGGGACTTGTGTGCAAAAAGGGAGAATACAATAATGTAATCTCCCTGATCCGATCCTTATTTCACAAGCTCTTTTACTTTGGCTTTCTTGCCTACGCGTCCTCTCAGGTATGTCAGCTTCGCGCGTCTTACTTTACCATGGCGAACTACTTCCACCTTTTCTACACTCGGGGAATGCAGCGGCCAGGTCTTCTCTACGCCGACACCATTTGAAGTCTTGCGAACTGTAAAGGTCTCACGGACGCCGCCGCCTTGTCTCTTCATAACAATGCCTTCAAATACCTGAATTCTCTCGCGGTTGCCCTCTTTGATCTTTCCGTACACTCTCACAGTGTCTCCTACGGAAAACTGCGGTACCTCAGTCTTAAGCTGAGCATCCTCGATCTGTTTAATAATATCGCTCATTTTGGATCTCCTTCCTGTAATCGATGTTCTTAATACTCCCGCGTCTGATCAGAAATCTATGTGAAACGGCATAAGGAGCTGTCATCGTTTCCCATCTTCCCGCTCCTGATCCGCGAGTACTGTAACAGAGGACCATCTTTCTCGCAACGCAAATGAGTGTAGCATGATTCCCAATAAAATGCAAGAAAATATTCTCTGTTTTTTCAACTTTTCGGCTCCAATATTTTTGTCACAGAAGCAATTTTTTCAGATATGCTGTCTGCTCTTCTCCAAGCGGAACTTTCGCTTCTCCGCTCAGCAGCCGGAGTAAAAATTTCCTGTCTCCTTTATCCAGCGCAATACCGTCAAGGAGCTCAGGCCGGATCATCAGGGTGCGAAACAATGACTGATCGCGCCGCCATCGGTCTACATTGCCATGATGCCCGGATAAGAGAACGGGAGGAACCGTCCGCTCATGCCAGATTTCCGGACGGCTGTACTGCGGATATTCCAGCAGGCCGTCCGAAAAGCTTTCCGACTCTCCCGACTGTTCGTTGCTCAGCACTCCGGGAACCATCCGTGCAATCGCGTCCATCATAACCATGGCTGGGAGCTCGCCTCCGGTCAAAACATAATCGCCGATCGAAACCTGATCGGTAACAATCTCTTCGAGCACCCGCTCATCCACACCTTCATAATGTCCGCAGAGAAAAATCAGGTGCTTTTCACGCGCAAATTCCTTTGCCATGGCCTGATGAAAAACCCGTCCCTGCGGAGTAAGATAGATCACCCTCGCGGATGTCAGAGCCTTCGGAGCAGTTTCTTTCTGATCATCTTCTTTTGGATCGGCAGTTTTTTCCCGCGCAGAAATCCTTGCCCGCAGTGCCTCATACGCTCGGAAAATTGGCTCTGCCTGCATGACCATTCCCGCTCCGCCTCCGTATGGATAATCGTCAATTCTTCCATTTCCGGTGACAGAATAATCGCGGATATTCACGGTTTCCAGCGAAAGCAGCCCCTTTGAAATCGCGCGCCCGGTAATGCTGGTATTCATTCCCTGCTCAATCATTTCCGGAAATAAGGTCATTACATAAAAATTCATTCCAGAAGTCCCTCCAGCAGATGCACAAGCATGGTACCCTGTTTCAGGTCAACGTTTAATATACACTGTCGGATAGCCGGAATCAGTACTTCTCGTCCGTCCGCAAGCTTTACTTCGTATACGTCATTCGCTCCGGTCTGCAGTACATCGCTGAGCTTTCCCAGTAAGAAACCAGGAGCAGATTTTTCTTCTAAGGTTTTCTCAATCCCAGTTTGCGGTTCTTCCTGAAGTTTTGTTGCGAAAGCTGTTCCGGAAACAGATACAGGCTCATCGGAATAAACCGTCAGGCCAATCAGATCCGCGATAAAGTATTCGCCATCCTCCAAAGGAACCGCATTCTCGCGAGTGACATAGAGTGCATGTCCGCGCATCCACTCCACGTCCTCAATTCGATCCAGGCCGCTGAATTTCAGAATAACCAGATTTTTCTGAAAACGAACATGCTCGATATGCATTTCCCGAAAATTGTCTCCGGATGGCTGCGGTGTGTCATTTTGCCTGATTCCCGGAGTTCTCCTGTTTGCGGAATCAGGCTTTTGCCTGTGGTTTGCTCCTGCCGTCAGATTTCGGACGGATACCGGCATACTTTCAACCAGAACCGTCTTTAAATCTTTGTATCTCATCGGATCGTCTGTTGTAGGAAAGACCTTTACCTCTCCAGCGAGGCCATGCGTGGATGTCACGGCACCCACCTGCAAAATATCCAGCATACATTTCTCCTTGAACATTATCTCTTGAAATTAATCGGATAGGGAAATGCTTTTCTCCCCGATCCGCTGGGCAGAGCGCGGCAGCAATGCTGTCAAAATTTCTCTTGCGTCCCTGCTCATCATAAAAAAGAAGGAGCTGTCAAACTACCTTAACAGCCCCTCACAGCAGCATTTTTTTCGATAAGCGCGATATCCGGATGGAATCCCATCCCGCGCATTACTGCAGGATGTCCACTACGACTTTGCGGTCATCCTTTGTCGCAGCAGCCTTCACCACGGAGCGGATCGCTTTCGCGATTCTCCCCTGCTTTCCAATCACCTTACCCATATCTGTGGGAGCAACCTTCAGCTCCAGCACGAGCGTTTTGCCGCTTTCTTTTTCTGTAACCTCTACCTCGTCGGGATGTTCAACCAGAGATTTCGCAATTACTTCCAATAGTTCCTTCATATCTGCTCACCTCTTTTTACTTCTCGATGCCAGCCAGCTTGAAAAGCTTCCCGACGGTCTCGGTCGGCTGAGCGCCGGCCGCAAGCCATTTCTTAGCAAGCTCTTCGTTAATCTTGAACTCGCTCGGATCGGTGTTCGGATTATAGGAACCAATCTCCTCGATACATTTTCCATCTCTCGGTGATCTGCCGTCCGCGACAACGATTCTATAGAAAGGATCTTTCTTTTTTCCCATTCTTCTTAATCTGATCTTTACTGCCATTTTTTCACCTCCTGTACTAATTCTTTTTGTAACTGCTTTTTATAAAAATTACAGTTACTACTTTCTATATTTGAGGGTTTTGTGAGATCACACACCCTCGTCCACGGTCACTTAAGCGACCGGAACCAGCACTTTCTTCGCAGCGTCTTTATATAACTCTATTCTTGCAGCGCCTTTTAAAGAATATTTCCTGCAGTGCCTTTTTCACATCGTTTTTTCCTGGCACTTCCCTTATAGGCTGCGTAGCAGACCCTGTACATCAATCTGTGTACGGCAACCGGCTAAAACGGAAGCCGAAACCGTCCCATTTTTCCACCCTTTTGTCCTTTTCCGCCAAACATCCCGGAGTATTGCTTCATCATCTTGCGGCTCTGCTCAAACTGCTTTACAAGACGGTTTACCTCACTAATGTCCACTCCGGCTCCCGCAGCGATTCTGCGTTTTCTGGAAAGATTAAGAATATCCGGATTCGCGCGCTCCTTCGGCGTCATAGAGAGGATCATCGCCTCGATACGGGCCATCTGCTTCTCATCCACTGCGTCCTCAAGCTGCTTCATCTGGGCGCCGCCCATACCCGGCATCATGCTCAGGACACTGGAAATACCGCCCATATTCTTCATCTGATTCATGCTCTCCAGATAATCGTCAAATCCAAACTGCGCTTTTCGGAAACGCTGCTCCATGGAGCGGGCTTTTTCCTCATCAATCGTATCCTGAGCTTTTTCAATCAAAGAGAGGACATCGCCCATGCCGAGAATTCTTGAAGCCATACGATCCGGATAAAACTGCTCCAGATCAGAAAGTTTCTCGCCCATCCCCGCGTAGAGAATCGGCTTGCCGCAGGTCGCTTTAATTGAAAGCGCTGCGCCGCCTCTCGTATCACCGTCGAGCTTTGTCAGAATGACACCGTCGATGCCGATTTTCTCTTCAAACATAGTTGCGACATTGACCGCATCCTGTCCGGTCATCGCGTCTACCACCAGGATTGTCTGGTCTACTGAGACGGTATCCTTGATCTTCTGCAGCTCCTGCATCATATCTTCATCGATATGAAGCCGTCCCGCCGTATCCAGAAAGACCAGATTCAGACTGTGTTCCTTCGCATAGCGGATCGCTTCACTGGCAATCCGCACCGGATCTTCTTTATCTCCGAGGGAAAAAACCTCCACTCCCTGCTTCTCACCGTTGATCTGCAGCTGCTTAATCGCCGCCGGACGGTAAACATCGCAGGCGACCAGCAAGGGCCTGCGTCCCTTTGACTTAAACTTGCCGGCCAGCTTCGCCGCGGTAGTGGTCTTGCCCGCGCCCTGCAGACCGGCCATCATCACGACCGTGACTTCATTAGACGGACGCAGGGCCAGCTCCGTCGTCTCAGAACCCATCAGGGAGACCAGCTCGTCATTGACAATCTTGATTACCATCTGCCCCGGGTTCAGGCCATTCATGACATCCTGGCCAATTGCTTTCGCCTCGACAGCCTTTATAAACTGTTTTACTACCTTGAAGCTGACATCTGCTTCCAGAAGAGCCATCTTGACTTCCTTGAGCGCAGTCTTTACATCCGCCTCTGTCAGGCGACCCTTGCTCCGCAGATTTTTAAATACATTCTGCAGCTTCTCCGATAAGCTTTCAAAAGCCATTCCGTTTCTCCTATATATCAAACATGATGCCCGACACTGCGAAACGTGTATCGCAAAAAATCATCCGCAGAATCGTGTTCTGTTGCTTTACAAATTATATGATAATTTCAACCTTGTCAGAGTTCTTCAAGGATCTGGCTGGATAACTCTGAAACCCGTCTGGCTAAAATCTCTTTCTCAATCGTCTCGCAGTGGGAGGATAAGTGCTGAATCTGCTGAACATTCTCCCGGATCTTCAGGAAGCGTTCCACCAGATGCAGCTTCGACTCATACTCTTCCAACGTTTTCACACTGCGTTTTACCAGCTCATGGACGCCCTGCCGGCTGATGCCGAACATATCAGCAGCCTCTGAATATGAAAGGTCATTCTGCACAACCGTCTCATACACCTCCTGCTGATGCTCCGTGAGCAATTCTCCATAAAAATCATACAGAAGCGTCTGCCGCAATACCTCGTCCATACCAATCACCGTTGCCTATCATACACATAAAACAAAGGTCTGTCAAGTATTTTTTCTTTACAGGTGAAAGATTTCACAGAATTCGTTACTCGTTTTCTTCGCATCCCGCAACAGGGGTGCGCGGCGCGAGTCTGACGTGTAAACAGAGTTCCAGAAATTGTGCAAATATGAAAAGACGTCCTGTAAACCAAAATCACAGAACGCCTTATTCGGTCACTATGCTATATCCCGGCAGTATGCCCCAATGCGCATGTTTTTTATCAATCGCACATATTATAATAATGCTAATGCAATGTTATTACTTGTAATTGACAATACTTCCGAACTCTTCCTTGAGGGACGCGCCGCCAACCAGGCCGCCGTCGATGTCCGCCTGTGCGAACAGATCCGGAGCGGTCTTTGCGTTTACAGAGCCGCCATACTGGATGCGGATAGCTGCTGCGGTAGCGTCATCGTAGATCTCTGCAATGCATGCACGGATCCCTGCGCATACTTCCTGCGCCTGCTCGGTGGTAGCGGTCTTTCCGGTTCCGATTGCCCAGATCGGCTCATAGGCGATGACAGCCGTCTTTGCCTGATCTGCGGTCACATTGAGGAAGCCTACCTTCACCTGCTGACGGATCCAGTCCATCGTGATGCCCTGCTCTCTCTGGGTAAGAGATTCGCCGCAGCACATGATCGGCGTGATGCCGTGCTCAAATGCCTTGAGCATCTTCTTATTAACCGTCTCGCTGGTCTCAGCGAAATACTCTCTTCTCTCGGAATGGCCCAAAACCACGTATTTCACACCGGCATCCACCAGCATGTTCGGAGAAATTTCTCCGGTGTAAGCACCCTTCTCCTCGAAGTACATATTCTCAGCACCTACTTGGATGTTGGAGCCCTTTGCAGCTTCTACTACCGGGATGATGTCGATTGCAGGAACACAGAATACGACGTCCACATCGTCATTCACTACCAACGGTTTCAGCGTCTCCACCAGCTTTACTGCCTCGCTCGGCGTCATGTTCATTTTCCAGTTGCCGGCGATGATTTTCTTTCTTGCCATGATTTTATCTCCTTATATGATATCTCAGATTACAGCTCTGCTTATTACATGACAGACATCTGTTTTCTATTATTTGTCATCCGCTGCCACTACGCCCGGAAGGTCCTTGCCCTCAAGGAACTCAAGGGAAGCGCCGCCGCCGGTGGAAATATGGGACATCTTATCGCCAAAGCCCAGCTGGTTGACTGCTGCTGCGGAATCGCCGCCGCCGATGATGGTGGTTGCGTCGGTCTCAGCCAGAGATTTCGCTACCGCGATGGTTCCGGCTGCCAGTGTCGGGTTCTCAAATACGCCCATCGGTCCGTTCCATACTACGGTCTTTGCGGACTTAACCGCTTCTGCATAAAGAGCCTGGGTCTTCGGTCCGATATCCATACCCATCTTGTCTGCCGGGATCTCTGTGGAAGCATAGACTTCCGTTGCAATCTCAGCATCGATCGGGTTCGGGAACGCAGCTGTCACTACAGTGTCAACCGGAAGAAGAAGCTTCTTGCCAAGCTGCTCTGCCTTCGCCATCATCTCTTTGCAATAGTCCAGCTTGGAATCGTCACAGAGAGAGGTACCGATCTCATAGCCCTGTGCCTTCAGGAAGGTGTAAGCCATGCCGCCGCCGATAATCAGGGTATCGCATTTCTCAAGCAGGTTGGAGATAACGTTCAGCTTGTCCGCTACCTTAGCACCGCCAAGGATGGCTACAAACGGACGTACCGGATTGTTTACCGCGTTGCCAAGGAAATCGATTTCTTTCTGCATCAGATAACCAACTGCGCAGTTACCGCCCTTTGCGCGTACAAATTCCGTAACACCAGCTACGGAAGCATGCGCTCTGTGAGAGGAACCAAATGCGTCGCATACATAATCATCACAGAGGTCGGCGAGCTCCTTGCTGAACGCTTCACCGTTCTTGGTCTCTTCCGCGCCGCGGAAACGGGTATTCTGCAGGAGGACAACATCTCCCGGCTGCATAGCCTCTACAGCGGCCGTTGCGTCCGCGCCGGTCACATTATAATCAGAAACAAATGTTACTTCCTTGCCAAGCTTTTCGCTCAGTCTCTTTGCTACCGGAGCGAGAGACTCTCCCTCGTTCGGGCCATTTTTTACTTTGCCAAGGTGGGAGCAGAGAATTACCTTGCCGCCGTCAGCGATCAGCTTTTTGATGGTCGGAAGTGCTGCCACGATACGGGTCTCATCCGTGATCTCACCAGCCTTGAGCGGTACATTGAAGTCACAGCGAACCAGAACTCTTCTGCCGCTGGCGTTGAAATCATCAACTGTCTTTTTGTTAAGCATTAAAAATTCCTCCTGAAAAATCTTTTTCATATCCTGCGTTCCCCGCCGAATCTATCGAGAATTCTTTGAAAATCATTTAGTGTTCAACAATTTCCAGCTAAAATTCAGCAATAAACATTCTGCGAAGCCCGCATAGACGGAAAAGAGGTCCGGTCCTATCAGACCGGACCTCTTCTGGGTCTTCTTATCATGAATTATGAGAAACTATTTTTTCCTCATAATCCGGCTGCGATTTCCATCTATTCCCGGTGTTTTTAGTCAGCGGTCGTCAATGGGATCACGGCCTTGTGCCCTCCTGTGCGGATGAATTACGCAAGCTCAGCGAAATACTTGATCGTGCGAACCATCTGGCTTACATAGGAGTTCTCGTTGTCATACCATGAAACAACCTGTACCTGAGAGGTGCCGTTGCCAAGGTTTACAACCATGGTCTGAGTAGCATCGAACAGAGAGCCAAATCTCATGCCGACTACATCAGAGGAAACGATCTCGTCAGTGTTGTATCCGAAGGACTCGGTAGCCTGAGCCTTCATAGCCTCGTTGATACCCTCAACAGTAGCCTCGCCCTTTACAACAGCGTTCAGGATCGTGGTGGAACCTGTCGGGGTCGGTACACGCTGAGCAGCGCCGATGAGCTTGCCCTTCAGTTCCGGAATAACCAGACCGATAGCCTTTGCAGCGCCGGTGGAGTTCGGAACGATGTTGACAGCGCCTGCGCGGGATCTTCTCAGATCGCCTTTTCTCTGCGGTCCGTCAAGGATCATCTGATCGCCAGTGTAAGCGTGGATCGTGCACATAATACCAGACTCGATCGGCATATAATCATTCAGAGCCTTTGCCATCGGAGCCAGGCAGTTGGTCGTGCAGGAAGCAGCGGAGATAACGGTATCTTCCGGCTTCAGAGTGGTGTGGTTTACATTATATACGATGGTCGGAAGATCATTTCCTGCCGGAGCGGAGATAACAACCTTCTTAGCGCCAGCGTTGATATGAGCCATGGATTTTTCCTTGGAGGTATAGAATCCGGTGCACTCCAGAACTACATCTACACCAAGCTCGCCCCACGGAAGCTTGGAAGCGTCTGCCTCTTTGTAGATCGTGATGGTATGTCCATCAACTACGATCGCGTCGTCCGTATAGGAAACCTTGTCAGCCTTCTCGTACTTACCCTGTGAAGAGTCATACTTCAGAAGGTGAGCCAGCATCTTCGGGCTGGTCAGATCGTTGATAGCTACTACATCGTAGCCTTCTGCCTGGAACATCTGTCTGAATGCCAGACGGCCGATACGTCCAAATCCATTGATCGCAACTTTTACTGCCATGATAATAATTCCTCCTATATGTGATTTTTAATAGGTAAGTGCCGGGGAAATCATCATTTGTTAAAAAATCCCCAACCTTTTGCTATTCTACCTAATTTTTCCCAGAATTTCAAGTGCTAATATGCATTCCCTGAAAATTTTTATAGACTTTTTTTGCAGAATTCGCTATGATGGGAACGAATCCGGGCCATCATGACGACAGAAAAAGTTTGTCCCGGGCATAAAGCGGGCAGCTTACATTATGATAACGTGCGGGATTGATCGTCTTTCCAGATAAATCTCAGTGTTTGCCGTTCCATCTGCATTCCTGATATTTACAGCATTCTGCTGTTTGATCTGCACTCCTGGAAAGTTGCAGCATTCTGTTGTTCGATTCCCATTACGGAAAAACCGCAATAGTATTCAGTTCAATCAGTGTTATGCATATATAAATAAGAAAGGAACATACAACCATATGGCTATTCTTCATGATTTCCACATGCATTCTGATTTTTCCGGGGACAGTGAGACTCCTGCTAAGGAAATGATCCGCCGCGCCATGGATCTCGGCCTTCGCGGCATCTGTTTCACCGAGCATCTGGACATTGACGCGCCTCCCGGCGACGCCGACTTTTCTCTCGATCTGGATGCTTACTTTCCGCGGATGAAACAGCTGCAGGAAGAATACAGGGGTAGACTTCAGATCAGTATCGGCATGGAGTTTGGCATTATGCCGCATCTTCCCCGGGAGCTTGCAGCACTTACGCGGAAATATGAGTTTGATTATATCATCGCCTCGCAGCATTTTGTGCGCGGGATGGATCCTTATTACCCGGAATATTTTGAAGGCAGAAATGAACGCGAATGCTATGAAGAATATTTGCAGACTGAGTATGAAACCCTGCTGAAGTTTTCCCCGCAGGACTTTGATACCCTGGGACATCTGGATTTTGTCGTGCGCTACGGCCCGAACAAAAACCGCTATTATTCCTACAGCACGTACGCAGACTATATCGACCCGATTCTGCGCTACCTGATTGAAAATGGAAAGTGTCTGGAGCTGAATACGGGTGGCTACAAAGCAGGCCTCGGGGAGCCAAATCCCTGCAAAAGTGTCTTTGCGCGCTACCGCGAGCTCGGAGGCGAACTCATCACCGTCGGAGCGGACGCACACCGGCCCGTCCACGTTGCGTACGCATTTGACCAGGCGCAGGCAGTGCTGGAGTCTCTTGGTTTCCGTTATTATACGGTGTTTGAGCAGCGAAAAGGGCGGCAGGTACGTATCTGAGCCATTTACAACATCAAGCGTTTTTTGCAATCACGCGCTCTCTGCCCGTTTTACAGACTGTTTCTTGTCAGCCGCTATCACAAAGCAGTTATCCAATGCCCTCGCTTTCATTCCCGAACCCCAGGGCCTCTCCTAGTAAATCATAGCCTGTAAACGCATCCAGAATGTGGTAAGAGCCAATATCCTCAGACGACCAGCCAGCCGTCACCAGGATATATTCCCGGTCGCCGACCTGCGCCATGGTCGCCAGGCAGAGACCCGCCTCCTGCGTATAGCCAGTCTTTGCGCCCAGGATTTCGCCTCCGGTGACAATTTCATCTTCCACATTTTTAAAGAAGGTACTCCACACGGTAAATCCGTCCGGATGGACATCGGTTGCGGACATCACGTGATAGTGAGTGGTAAACACTTCGCGGAAGGTCTCATTTTCCAGCGCCGCGCGCAGAATCAGCGCCATCTCATATGTCGTCGTATATTGATCGTCGTCATGGAGTCCCGTGCAGTTTGTAAAATGGCTCTGCTCCAGGCCAAGTTTCTCTGCCTTCTGGTTCATCAACTCCACCAGGCCATCCTCAGATCCGGCAGCTTCAATCGCCAGCTGCATACAGCACTCCGCGCCCGATGGGAGGAGCGCCCCGTAGAGCAGCTCCCGGATAACCGTCGTCTCCCCTGGCTCAAAACCAGCCTGCGAAGCGCTTTGCGCGTAAAGCTCATCATAAAAATCATAAGCCATAGTCACCTCGGCATCCAGATTGCTGATATTCTCAATTGCTACCCACACGGAGAGAATCTTCGTCATGGAAGCCGGGTAAATCACTTCATCGCTACGCTTATCCCCCAGCACGGTTCCTGTGCTTTCATCAATCAGTGCCGCGTAAGGACTGTACAGCGAATCCAGATCTACAGTAACATCCGGAGCCGCATCCGCACTCTGCGATCCGCTAAGAAAGCTGAAAATACCCTGACTGCCATAGGAACGGTCCTGACCGTCCTTTCTCAACACAAATATTCCCGCAAACAGGATGATTATAAGCACCGCAAATACCGCAAGAAAGAGCAGGACGATCTTTTTATCCCTGTTCATATGTGAACGTCTGCTTCCAGATTTCTTTCTGCCCGATCTCTTTTTACGGGCAGCAGATTTTTTCCCTGATGCGGAGTTTCTGTTTTTTTCCTCATAACGGCTGCCATAAGAAGAAGCTCTGTTTTCTCTCCGACTCGAATGGCCAGAATACTCATCTTGATTTTTTTGCATGATAAAACCTTCTCTGTCTGATCATTCCGTGCGGCGGAACATGTCAACCGCACAAAGACAGAATATCACAAATCAAGTATGTGTTCAATGAAAGAATTTCATAAACCGTATTTCCGCAGGCAAGGATATTGCTCTTAACCACATTTGCAGATGATGAAAATATAATAAAAGCGATCAATATCGATGCAAAAGGCTATATATTAAAACAGGATTTCGAATCCGTTGCTCAGGCAATCAAAGCAGTATGCAACTGCCAGACTGTTTAAAGCTAAAGGGGCTGCACAAAAACAGCCCCTTTTCCCATATTTTCTGTGTTTCCGCTCTTCTTTTTCGCCAGTATTTCTGTATGGGGCTGACAATCCCCCATGCTTACGTTACATCATTTCGAAAAAAAGCCAGGTTCAGATACCCCGATGTCTGATCTGGATGGATTTTTAATTGCCGGATTTTCTCTTCCTGTCATAGATCACAGTCATAGTAAAGCCAGATGCCGCCAGAAGCATGATTGCGAACCAGAGGAAGATGGACGTTTCATCACCGGTCTGCACGGAGGCCTCGGTTTCACTCTCTGTTTCCGTCTCAGTTTCGGTCTCCGTCTGTGCCTCCGTTGCGGCTGCGGTCTCGCTCTCCGTCTGTGTTTCCGTCACTGTTTCGGTATCAGTTTCTGTCTGTGCCTCCGTCGCCGCCTCGGTCTCCGTTTCTGTCTGCGCTTCCGTCGCTGCCTCGGTCTCCGTTTCTGTCTGTGCCTCCGTCGCTGCTTCCGTCTCCGTTT
>JAJBVE010000236.1 GCA_020859995.1 Clostridiales bacterium | reverse complement strand
GAGCCATTGCTGCAGAGCAAAAAGTCACTGCGGCGGAACAGACAATCAGCGTGCTTCAGAAAGAAATGCATACATTGCGGCAGCAGCTTAGTGAATTAATGCAGGCGCAGAACCCGAAGCTGGCAAATCAGTAATCTGAAGACCTTGGGTAACAACAAATACTTGTAATTGAAATAAGAGCCTTTTTTTAAGGCTCTTATTTTTGTGCGCGCGGCCGGAAAGAAACTCAGTGATTTTCCGTTTTAATATTTGTGTGGCCGGCGCAGCGGATCCCTGTCTGCTTTTCAGGAAGGATAGCAGCGAAAATGTCAGTGCATGAATGGAGGTGAGAGCCTTGAAAGTGGAATTATATGAACACAATCTTTTGGCATATGAGGCGGCGGCAGCCATGATGCGGCAGACTGGAAAAGCAGCTGTCATTCATCCGACAGGAACCGGTAAGTCGTTTATAGGCTTTCGACTGTGCGCGGATCATCCGGATGACAGCATTCTCTGGCTCTCTCCATCGGAATATATTTTTAAAACACAGCTGGAGAACCTGAAAGCAGCGGCCGGCGGCGAGACCCCGCGGAATGTGGTCTTTTGCACCTATGCAAAGCTTATGTGGATGAATGAGGATGAGATGGCTGGAATCTGCGGGGAAGAGGCTGCCCCGGCCTACATCATCCTGGATGAGTTTCACCGCTGCGGCGCTGAAGTCTGGGGGCAGGGGGTTCAGAAGCTGCTTGCCACATTTCCGGACACGCCGATCCTTGGTTTATCGGCTACCAATATTCGCTATCTGGACAATCAGCGGGATATGGCGGACGAACTGTTTGATGGAAATATCGCGTCGGAGATGACCCTTGGCGAAGCAATCGTCAGGGGTATTTTAAACCCGCCGAAATATGTGCTTTCCGTCTATTCCTGCCAGGAGAGTTTAGAAAAATACGAGCAGCGTGTCAGGAATACGAAAAACAGGCTTGTCCGGGATACCAGCGAGAAATATCTGGAGGAATTGAAACGTGCCCTGGAGATGTCGGAGGGGCTGGACGAAATTTTTGACCGGCATATGACGGACCGGACAGGGAAGTACATCGTGTTCTGTTCGAGCAGAGAACATATGGAAGAGATGATGGGGCATCTGGAATGGTTCGCAAAAATAGATAAGCATCCGCATGTCTATTCTCTTTACACGGCGGATCCGGGCGCTGACCAGTCGTTTGATGATTTCCGTGCGGACCAGGACACTTCCCATCTGCGGCTTCTTTACTGCATCGATGCTTTAAATGAAGGAATCCATGTGGAAGGAATCAGCGGGGTGATCCTGCTGCGGCCGACGGTATCCCCGATTATCTACAAGCAGCAGATCGGGCGCGCGCTTTCCGCGGCGAAAACGAATGACGCGGTGGTGTTCGATATTGTCCAGAACGTCAATTGTCTGGAAAGCATTGGCCTGATTGAAGACGAGATGCAGCTGGTCACTTCTTATTACCGCGATCGCGGCGAGAGCGGGCAGATTATAAACGAGCACTTCCGCGTCATTGACGAGGTAAGGGACTGCCGGGAATTATTCAATAAGCTGAATGATACGCTGTCCGCTTCCTGGGACATGATGTTTCACATGGCGGAAGCGTACCACGCGGAAAATGGACATCTGGAGGTGCCGGCGTATTATCTGACAGATGATGGCTATCCTCTGGGACAGTGGGTTGCCACCCAGAGAAGAGTCCGGAAAGGGGATGTCCGCGGCTGCCTTACGGAAGAAAGGGTCAGAAAACTTGAATCCATCGGTATGGTATGGGACTCTTTTCAGGATCGCCTCTGGGAGAAGAACTATTCGGCGGCGAAAGCTTATTACGAGACGCATGGAAACCTGGATGTGAAAAGCGACTATGTGACGGAGGACGGGGTAAAACTCGGCTTCTGGCTCAGCAGCATTCGTACCTACGAAAAGGCCGGTGTAAGGCAGAAATACCTGACGCCGGAGAGAGTAAAGATGCTGGATGATCTTGGAATGATCTGGGGCAAGATTGACTATTTCTGGGAGCGGAATTACGAGGCTGCCGCTGCTTACTATAGGGAGCATGGGGATCTGGATGTTCCTTCTGCTTATGTAAACGCGGACGGCATTAAGCTTGGCAGCTGGATTTACCGGATGCGGAAAGAACGAAAAAAACGCGATCGAAACCAGACAGGAAAACAATCCCAGACGGGCAAAGAGAAAGAGTCCCAGACAGTCAGAAAGCTCCAGCCAGATCAGATAGCTCAGACGGGCAAAGAGCTCCAGCCAGACCAGATAACTCAGACAGGCAAAGAATCCCAGCCAGACCAGATAACTCAGACAGGCAAAGAGCCCCAGCCAGATCAGATGGCCCAACCAGTCAAAGAAACCCTGACGGAAGAGCAGATTCGCCGGCTTGACGCGATCGGGATGGTCTGGACAAGGACGAATGAATCAAAATGGGAGAAGGGATACGAGGCAGCCAGGGAGTATGCTGCCGCGCATGGCGACCTTCTCGTTCCGGCCAGATATGTTACAGAAGAGGGGTTTGCCCTGGGCCGCTGGATCTGCAAACAGAGGAATGACTGTCTGTCTGATAAGCTTTCCGCCTCGCGGAAGGAAAAACTGGAAGCCATCGGTATGATGTGGCGGGCCGATTCCTGGGAGAGCAGGCTGGAGCTGGTAAAGAGATGGTACAGGGAAAATGGGAACTTTACGATTCCCCAGAGTACCGTAGTAGACGGTGTCTGGATTGGCAAATGGCTTGTTTTTCAGAGACAGGCGCTGCGGGACGGGAAGCTGAGCCGGCGGCAGGCCGAGCTCTTATCAGAACTACCGGCAGATGGCGCGGTGAAGGCGTCCGCCCATTGGAAAGAGATGTATCAGCTGGCAAAAGAATATTATGAAATTCATGGGAGCCTGGCAGGTGTTCCGGCAAAATACCAGGGAAAAAACGGCGCGAACCTGTATAACTGGATCTTATACCAGCGGCATCTGAGGCGTGAGGGGAAGCTGAATGAAGAAAAAATCCGCCTTCTTGACAGGATCGGCTTTATCTGGAACCCGCAGCAGGATGTAACTTCGCGCGAAAAGAAAATCACAGCTGATTAAACGACGTCCACTTTGCCCCGCTGCTGCTGTCATGCAAATGCACACGAGAAGACAGGGTTGTTTCATGAGGAAAATTTAAACTTGGGAAAAACGCAGATTTTATCGAGGGTTTTGACTGCTATACAAATCTTTCAAAAGTTTCTTGTCTATTTGTCCAGATTGTGATAACCTGACAATATGAAAGGCTGAGTTCGATATACTTATGGAAAGATTTCTGAGCTGAAACCAATATAATAATAGCGGTAACTTGAGGAGGCTTGATTATGAGTTGTAAAATTGACGCGGCTTGTATGAAAAACTATGGTATTCTTGGAGATTTTCAGTGTGACCAGTTTTCTAATATTAATCTGATTATAGGAGAAAACGGAACAGGGAAAACTTATTTACTCAAATCCCTTTATTCGATGATTCGTTCATTGGAAGAATATAAGAGAGGGGATAATATTAAACCCTTTATTGATGTGCTTTCTGAGAAATTACGATGGACATTTCAGATAGATAAATTAGGAGACATGGTTACGCGTTCGGCTTCTGAAAGCTTGAAGTTTGATCTGAAACTGGGCGATATTATGGCGAATTACCAATTGTCCCAGAGCGCTTCCAATAAGGTAGGCTCGGCTATTTATCCAGATACCGGTAAGATCGGGAATTCCATTTTTATACCTGCAAAGGAGGTATTATCTCTTTTTTCGATTATTTTAAAATCCAGAGAAGTTGATCAGGTTTTTGGATTTGACGATACCTATTATGATCTGGCTAAAGCGTTAAGAATTGCTCCATCCAGAGGGAAGAATTATTCTGCTTTTGCTAATTCAGGAAAAATTGTCAGTGATGTGATTAACGGCAAGGTAGACTATGATGAGAATAGCGGGAAGTGGTATTACAAAAACAGGAAAAATCAAAAGTTTTCAATTGGAGCGACTTCGGAAGGCGTAAAGAAAATTGCAATCATGGACAGACTTCTGGCGAATGGATATTTGGATCATGATTCTATTATTTTTATAGATGAAATCGAGGCAGCATTGCATCCGGATGCCGTTTGCCAGTATTTGGATATGATTGATAAAATTGCGAGAGAAATGGATATTCAGTTTTTTATTTCGAGCCATTCTTATTTTGTGATTAAAAAACTATTCCTGATAGCATATAAACGAGCAGACTATGTAACTTGCATTTCTCTGGACAGGGACAGAAATATACAAGTTTGTGATTTGCATGATGGAATGCCGAATAATTCAATTATAGATGCGTCGATTCGTTTATATGAAGAAGAGATAGAGGAGGTGCTGTAGCTTCGATGATGATTCGTGAATCGAACATGAACTTTGGCAAATTCGAAGACAGTCAGGTGTTTCAAATTGAAAAGTGCGAACAGTACCAGAAAGGGCTTAAGCTTAAAGGAATCAAAAGCTGTGAGTTTATTTTACGAAAAGGGAAAAAACTATATTTTGTGGAAGCAAAAACTTCCTGTCCAAAGCAGATAACGGCAGATTCTTCCGAAGAGAAGATTAAGAAATATCATGATTATGTGAATGATATTTTATCAAAAATGAAGCATTCCCTGAATCTATATTCTGCTATTCTGCTTAATCGTTATCCGAGTGAGGACGTTTCAGAGACGATGAGGAGTAATGATTTATCGAATTTGGAAATAATGTTTGTGCTTGTTGTAAAAAACGCAGAAAAAGAGTGGTTGGCTCCATTTGCAGATGTTTTTAATAAAGCGTTGTATTCTGAATTGCAGATATGGAAACCTTCACATTTTTTGTAATGAATGAGTCTGCTGCGAGAAAGAAAGGGCTAGTTACAGATTGAAGATTTGATACTCGCAATAAATAATCATTATAATGTTTGATACCCCGCATGCATGCATCGGGGTATTTGACTTACTTTTGTTGCCAGCCCATTTCCGGAATTTTATTGACAGTATGGAAGGTTTGTGATAGCTTAAGCATGTCGAAAATGACTGAGCAAAGCGTTGATGTGCAGTGAAAATTGATCTTGTAATGAAGGGAAGGCACTGCGATGAGCAATAAGCGCAATTATCAAAAAGAGCTGGAGCAGGTGATTGCGGCTAACCTGTCGGGAAAAAATGTCAGCGGTACCGGGGGAAATCCATTATCGAATCCAATGCCGACCTTGCTGTTGCACAGCTGCTGCGCGCCCTGCAGCAGCTACGTGCTGGAATATCTTTCAAACTATTTTCGGATCACGGTGCTTTACTACAATCCGAATATTTACCCGGAAGAGGAATATGAAAGGCGTGTAAAGGAACAGGGACGGCTGATCCGGGAGATGGGGCAGAATGGCGTTCTGCCAAATCCGGTCCGTCTGATTGAGGGGCGTTTTGAACCGGCAGAGTTTTATGAGGCCGTGCGCCATCTGGAGCAGATTCCCGAGGGCGGAGAGCGCTGCGCTGCCTGCTTTCGCCTGCGGCTTGGGGAGGCTGCGAAGGTGGCTGCGAAAGGCGGATTCGATTACTTTACGACGACTCTGACGATCAGCCCGCTCAAAAATGCGCAGAGACTCAATGAAATTGGAGAGGAACTGGCCGGAGAGTATCGTGTGAAATGGCTGCCCTGTGATTTTAAGAAAAAGAACGGCTACAAACGCTCGGTGGAACTCTCCGCGGAATATGGACTGTACCGGCAGGACTATTGCGGATGTGTGTTTTCAAAACGGGAACGGGAGGCTGCGAAACAGGCTGCCGCGAAAAAGGCTGTCGAAGAAGAAATGACCGTAAAAGATTTTTCCGCGGTGCCGGAAAATAAGAAATAGTGTAACTATTCAGAACAGTTACGAAATAGATTGCCATAATCAGAAAAAACAAACGTATCAACAGACAGAGCAAAAAC
>JAJBVE010000049.1 GCA_020859995.1 Clostridiales bacterium | reverse complement strand
GGCAAAAAATCTGGGATTCGGTTAAACCACAGCTTTTTATTCTTTGGCGCTGAAGAATGCCAGAATGAATTGACATGCTCCTGAAAATATTATATTTTAGTTCCGTAGTTTTTACATATCTTTTACACATGCCCTCCAGCTGAGTGGTTTGAGGCATGGGCACATCAAAAGAGGAGGAAAAAAATGAAGATCAGGAAGTTACTTGCTTTGGCAGCGGCTGCGACGATGGCTCTTTCCTGCACGGCGGTTTCGGTGAATGCCGAGGAGAGCGCGGGCGTAGCAGTTGAGGATCTGAAGGTAGGCGTGATCTACATCGGCGATGAGAACGAGGGCTACACAGCTGCTCACATGGAAGGCGTCGACGAGATGATGGAGGCGCTCGGTGTGGACGAGTCCCAGGTGATTGAGAAGACCCTCATCGGCGAGGATGAGACCTGCGCGGACGCAGCGTTTGACCTGGCAGATCAGGGCTGCCAGATCATTTTTGCCACCAGCTTTGGCCATGAGTCTTATCTGATGGAAGCAGCGGCGGAGTATCCGGACATCGAGTTCTGCCATGCGACTGGATATCAGGCAGCGTCCAGCGGACTGTCCAACATGCACAATTATTTCGATTCGATCTATGAAGCACGCTATGTTTCCGGTGTGGTTGCCGGTATGAAGCTGAATGAAATGATCGCGGACGGCACGATCTCTTCAGACGCAGTGAAAATCGGCTATGTAGGCGCTTATCCGTATGCAGAGGTTATTTCCGGATTCACATCCTTCTATCTTGGTGTGACCAGCGTCTGCCCGGAAGCGACGATGGAAGTAAAGTATACCAACAGCTGGGCAAGCTTTGACCTGGAAAAAGAGTGCGCGGAAGCTCTGATTGCGGACGGATGTGTCCTGATCAGCCAGCATGCAGACACGACGGGTGCTCCGACAGCCTGCGAGGCAGCCGGTGTTCCGTGCGTTGGTTATAATGTTTCTATGATTGAGACCGCTCCGACGACAGCGCTTGTCTCTGCTTCTAACAACTGGGGCATCTATTATACCTACGCAGTGCAGTGCGTCTTGGACGGCGAGGACATTGACGTAGACTGGTGCCAGGGCTACTCTGAGGGAGCGGTATGCATCACCGACCTGAATGAGGACGTGGTAGCGGAAGGCACAGCGGAGGCTGTTGAGGAGGTAATTGCTTCCATCAGCGACGGTTCCATGCATGTATTTGACACCTCCACATGGACGGTGGACGGCGAGACTCTGGATACCTACGAGGTAAATGGTATTGAGTACATCTCTGACGGCTATTTCCACGAATCTGAGTATGGCTCCGCTCCGGCGTTTGACATCATCATCGATGGAATCACATCTGTGGTAGAGTAATAAAGTATAGCAAAGGCGCTGCGGATGCCATAAGACATCCGCAGTTTTTTTCAGTCATTGACAGGATTTACATACAGAAAAAGGAGCAGGCCCCAATGGAGCAGACTTACGCGATAGAATTGCAGAACATCACGAAGCGTTTTGGCAGTGTTGTGGCAAATGATAAGGTCAGCCTCTCCCTTCGCAAGGGAGAAATCCTTTGCGTGCTGGGGGAGAATGGCAGCGGGAAGACGACGCTGGTAAATATGATTTCCGGCATTTATTATCCGGAAGAAGGCAGGATTACCGTGGATGGCCGCGAGGTGAAGATTCGTTCCCCGAAGGATTCCTTTGACCTGGGGATCGGCATGGTACACCAGCATTTTAAGCTGGTTGATATCCTGACAGCGGCAGAAAATATCATTTTAGGTCTGCCCGGCCGGCAGCGTCTTAACATGAAACAGGTAAACGCGGAGATCAGCGCGCTTGCCGATAAGTATGGATTTGAGCTGGATCCGCGCCAGAAGATTTATGAAATGTCCGTTTCTCAGAAGCAGACGGTGGAGATCGTCAAAATGCTTTACCGGGGGGCGCGTATTCTGATTCTGGATGAGCCGACCGCGGTGCTGACTCCGCAGGAGGCGGACCGCCTGTTTGAAGTGCTGCGGAATATGAAAAAGGACGGCTGCTCGATTATTCTGATCACTCATAAACTGCACGAGGTACTGGCAGTGTCCGACCGGGTGTCGATTTTGCGCAAGGGGCATTACATCGATACGGTGGATACGGCGGACGCGACGGTAGCCTCCCTGACAGAGATGATGGTGGGGACGAAGGTCGATCTGAATATCGACCGCCCGGAGCCGAAGAACCGGGTGAAACGGCTGGAGCTTACGGATGTCACCTGTACGACGAAGGATGGGATTCACTCTCTGGATCACGCGAGCCTGACGGTCTATGGCGGAGAAATCCTGGGAATTGCCGGTATCGCCGGGAGCGGCCAGAAGGAGCTGCTGGAGGCGATCGCGGGTCTGGAGCCGGTAACGGAAGGAGCGATTACTTTTTATCCGGATGCGGAGGCGGAATCTGATGCGGAGACAGCAGATGCGACAGTATCAACAGATGCAGCGGAGGGAAAAGCACCAGCTGTCACGAGCCGCCAGAGTGAGTCCCAGAATGCCTCTAAGCAGAATATTTCAAATGTATCCGAAAAAGCCTCCGGAAAGAATGCGGAAACAGGCAGCAGTCTGGGCGCTGCATCAGGTACAAAAAAGAACGGCGCAAAGGGCGCGAAGGAAAACGCTCCCGTGCGGATCGACAACCTCGATGTTGCAAAAATCCGTTCACTCGGTGTACGGCTGGCGTTTGTGCCGGAGGACCGCCTGGGCATGGGGTTGGTCGGCTCGATGGACATGACGGACAACATGATGCTCCGGAGCTACCGCAGAGGCCATTCGGAGTTTCTGGACCGCAGGACGCCGGGGAAGCTGGCGGCGCAGGTCAAGGATCAGCTGGAAATTGTGACGCCGAGCATTTCCGCTCCGGTCGGGCGGATGTCGGGCGGAAACGTGCAGAAGGTGCTGGTGGGGCGTGAGATCGCGCAGCATCCGAAAGTGCTGATGGTCGCCTATCCGACACGGGGAATTGATATCAACTCTTCTTATACCATTTATCATTTGCTAAACGAGCAGAAGGAGCGGGGGATTGCCGTTATCTGCGTGATTGAGGATCTGGATGTGCTGATGGAGCTGTGCGACCGCATTGCGGTGCTTTGCGGCGGACAGATTACGGGCATTGTGGACGGCAGGACGACGAAAAAGGATGAACTGGGTGTGTTGATGACGAAGCGTATGGTACATGGTTCGAACGACCCAGAAAAAACCGGGCAGCCGGACGTACAGGCTGGAACGGTTCCTGCAGACAGAGCCGGACAGCAGGAATCCAAATCAGACGAATTCGCTGCAAATGGATCAGAACGGACGAATCTTGCGACGGAAATATCCAGGAAGGGAGGCAGCGCACAATGAATAAGGAACCATTTTTGCGGATGTCGAGGCGGGAATCGATCCCGCTCTGGAAGGAAGCTCTTATTTACCTGGCTGCGATATTGCTGGCGCTGATTGCCTGCGCAGGCGTCATTTACGCTCTGGTACAGATGAACCCGATCGATGTCTATAAGGCAATTTTTGATGGGGCACTTGGTTCTAAAAGGCGTATCTGGATTACTGTGCGCGATATGCTGACCCTGCTTTGCATTGCAGTCGGACTTGCGCCTGCTTTCCGGATGCGGTTCTGGAATATTGGCGCGGAAGGGCAGATCCTGGTCGGGGGTGTGGCAGCGGCCGCTCTGATGATCAATCTGGCTGATAAAATCCCGAACGTGCTGCTGATTCTTCTGATGTTTGTGGCGGCGGCAGCGGCAGGCATTGTGTGGGGACTGATTCCCGCCTTTTTCAAGGCATATTGGAAAACGAACGAGACTCTTTTTACTTTGATGCTGAATTATGTGGCGATGCAGGTTGTCACTTACTGTATTATTTTCTGGGAAAACCCGAAAGGCTCCAACTCGGTCGGTATCATCAATCAGTCGACCCGCGCCGGCTGGCTCCCGGAAGTATTTGGCAATGACTATTTCTGGAATATCGTGATTGTAGCGGTGCTGACGGTTTCCATGTTTATTTATCTGCGATACAGCAAGGGCGGCTATGAGGTAGCTGTTGTCGGCGAGAGCGAGCGGACGGCACGCTATGCGGGAATCAATGTGAAAAAGGTCATGCTCCGTACAATGGCTATCTCCGGAGCAATCTGCGGAATTGCCGGATTCATCGCTGTGAGCGGCTCTGGACATACGATTTCGACCTCCACGGCAAACGGCCGCGGGTTTACCGCCATCATTGTGGCATGGCTGGCCCGGTTTAACACTTTTGCGATGGTACTGATCGCCTTTGGCATTGTGTTTATGGAAAAAGGCGCGATTCAGATCGCCTCACAGTATGGACTGAACGAAAGCGCATCGGATGTATTGCTGGGAATTATCCTGTTTTTTATCCTGGGAGCGGAATTTTTTGTCCGGTATAAGGTGGAGCTCAATCATCATAAAGAATAAAGGGAAAGGAGGAGACAGTCATATGAGTGTAATCATTATTTTCATACAGAAGGCGATTGTACAGGGCATGGGGATTCTGTTCGGCGCGCTCGGCGAGATCCTGACTGAAAAGTCCGGCAATCTGAACCTGGGCATCCCGGGCATCATGTATATGGGCGGCATCGCCGGTCTGATGGGCGCGTTTTTCTATGAGCTGGGGACCGAAAATCCCAACCCTGCGGTGGGTATGCTGATCTCGTTTCTCTGTGCCCTTGCGTGCGCGATGATTGGCGGCCTGATTTATAGCGTGCTGACTATTACCCTGCGCGCGAATCAGAATGTGACCGGTCTGGCGCTGACCACCTTCGGCATGGGCTTTGGCAATTTCTTCGGCGGCTCCATCTCCAAGCTGGCAGGCGGCGTCGGACAGATCTCCGTCAGCACGACAGCGAGCGCATATCAGGCGAAAATCCCGGTCTTATCCAAGATTCCGGTGATCGGCGGCATTCTGTTTTCCTATGGCTTTCTGACCTATTTTGCCATCATCCTTTCCGTCGTGCTTTCCTGGTTCCTGTTCCGCACACGCAGCGGACTGAACCTGCGCGCGGTCGGAGAAAATCCGGGGACGGCTGACGCGGCCGGCATCAGCGTGACGAAATATAAATACCTGTCCACCTGTATCGGAGCCGGTATCGCCGGACTCGGCGGCCTCTATTTTGTCATGGAATATTCCGGAGGCACCTGGACAAACAACGGCTTTGGCGACCGCGGTTGGCTGGCCGTCGCTCTGGTAATCTTCGCGATGTGGAAACCTTTAAACGCGATCTGGGGTTCCATTCTGTTCGGAGCGCTTTATATCCTTTACCTGTACATTCCGGGACTGGGCCGCGCGGCGCAGGAGATTTTCAAGGCACTGCCTTATCTGGTGACGATCCTCGTGCTGGTGATGACAAGCTTCCGCAAAAAGAAGGAGAATCAGCCGCCGGAAGGGCTGGGGATCCCATACTTCCGGGAGGAGCGGTGAAAAATTTAAAATTTCTGTTGACATTTCGCCTGGGATGGCATACTATACTTGTGACAGAAATGTAACTAGAAAGTTTGGCTAAAAAGCGAACCCCTCAGAGGACGGCCTTCCTCTGAGGGGTTCTCGCTCGTTATAGGTGAGCTGTTCCTTTCAGGCTGTTTCTGTATTTAGTTTCTGTCCAGCCATTTGCTGATGAAATTTGCAATTACACCTGCTCCGACAGAAACAAAAAATGTAACCAGAAAATCTGACATGTAACATCACCTCCTTCCAGCCGCCCCTGCGCGAAGCGCATTTAAATGGGGCAGTATTTTGCCGCTGAGCGTGCCTGGGGGCATTCCCAACGTGATGGAATGAGTCGACGACAAACATAAGATATCACACATTTGCATAAAAGTCTACAAAAATAGAATATAAACATACATAAACATAATTATTGACAAATTGCAAAAAAACATATATGAGACAGAAGAAACATTTGATATGAGTAAAAAAATAAATACAGCTTGACAAACAAATCATTCTCCGCTAAGATAAGGAAAAATGCGCGGTTGGGGAATTTATTTCACAGCCGGATAAAGGTTTTTGAGAAAGAGGAGTACGCATCACGGCGCCAACAGAGAGGAAGATCCGCTGGCTGGAAGATCTTTCGGGAGGGCGGGTGCGGAACGTGGCTTTTGAACTGAATGGCTGAAGCTGATTATTTTTATAGCTAAGTATGATTGGTGCGTAAGGCATTCCGGGTCTTCCCGTTACAGAAGAAAGAGATATGGTTTTATTCCGCTTTTACACAAGCTTTAGACGGTTTAGTCGGCTTCTATCAAGTGTGGAATTGTTCCATAAGAAAAGGTGGTACCGCGAGACATTCGCCCTTTGTATACGACTGTATATGGAGGGCGTTTTTCATTTCTGCGATGCAATGAGCCAAACCTCACCTGTAAATCAGAAAATACCAGAAATCTGGTTAAGGCGCGATTTGCAGCAATAATTCAGCGCCAATCTTCGCGCCTGCTGCGAAGACCGTATGAAAACGAAAAAATATTTAATAAAGAAGGAGAAGGTTATGAGAAAAGAACTGGCAAAGACGTATGACCCGAAGGGCCTGGAAGACCGGATCTATCAGAACTGGCTGGACAAAGGCTATTTTCACGCGGAGGTGAATCCGGAGAAAAAACCGTTTACGATCGTGATTCCGCCTCCCAATGTGACGGGGCAGCTCCACATGGGGCATGCGCTGGATGAGACGATGCAGGATATCCTGATCCGTTTTAAGCGGATGCAGGGCTTTGAGACGCTCTGGCAGCCGGGGACCGACCACGCCGCGATCGCGACGGAGGTAAAGGTGACGGAGATGCTGAAAAAGAAAGGCATCGACAAGGATGAGATCGGCCGCGAGGAGTTTCTGAAACATGCATGGGCGTGGAAGGAAGAGTACGGCGGAAAGATCACCAACCAGCTGAAGAAGCTTGGTGCCTCCGCGGACTGGGAGCGCGAGCGTTTTACGATGGATGAAGGCTGCTCGAAGGCGGTTGAGGAAGTGTTTATCCGTCTTTATGAGAAAGGCTACATTTACAAGGGCTCCCGCATTATCAACTGGTGCCCGGTGTGCCAGACCTCGATTTCGGATGCGGAAGTCATTCACGAGGATCAGGACGGATTCTTCTGGCATATCAATTATCCAGTAGTGGGTGAGCCAGGGCAGTTTGTGGAGATCGCGACCACGCGTCCGGAGACGCTGCTCGGTGATACGGCCGTGGCGGTAAATCCGGAGGATGAACGCTACACGCATCTGGTAGGGAAAATGCTCGAGCTGCCGCTGACCGGACGGACGATCCCGGTGATCGCGGATGAATATGTGGACAAGGAGTTCGGGACAGGCTGCGTGAAGATCACTCCGGCGCATGATCCGAACGACTTTGAGGTAGGCAAGCGTCACAACCTGCCAGAGATTAATATACTGAACGATGATGCTACGATCAACGAGCTGGGCGGCAAGTATGCCGGCATGGATCGCTATGAAGCGCGCAAGGCGATGGTGCAGGATCTGGATGAGTTGGGACTGCTGGTGAAGGTAGTGCCGCATTCTCACAGCGTGGGCACTCATGACCGCTGCAAGACGACTGTCGAGCCGATGATCAAGCCGCAGTGGTTTGTGCGGATGAAGGAGATGGCAGAGCCGGCGATTGAGGCCTTAAAGAGAGGAAAAATTCAGGCGCCGGGTGCGGATTTTGCCTCAGAAATCGCTGCGGAACACTCTGATTTTGAGGGCACTCTGACCTTCGTCCCGGATCGCTTTGACAAAATCTATCTGCACTGGCTGGAAAATATCAAGGACTGGTGTATCTCCAGACAGCTCTGGTGGGGGCACCGGATTCCGGCTTATTACTGCGATGCCTGCGGAGAGACGGTTGTGGCTCGGGAAATGCCGAAGATCTGCCCGAAGTGCGGCGCTGCTCACTTTACACAGGATCCGGATACGCTGGATACCTGGTTTTCCTCCGCACTCTGGCCGTTTTCCACTCTGGGATGGCCCGAGAAAACGCCGGAACTGGATTATTTCTATCCGACAGACGTGCTGGTGACCGGTTATGACATTATTTTCTTCTGGGTCATCCGTATGGTATTTTCCGGCATTGAGCAGACCGGGAAGGTGCCTTTCCACCATGTATTGATCCACGGTCTGGTACGCGACTCTCAGGGGCGCAAGATGAGCAAATCGCTTGGAAACGGCATTGATCCGCTGGAAATCATCGAGCAGTACGGCGCGGATGCGCTGCGTCTGACGCTGATCACTGGAAATGCGCCGGGCAACGACATGCGCTTTTACATGGAACGCGTGGAGGCATCGCGTAATTTTGCCAATAAAGTATGGAATGCTTCACGGTTTATCATGATGAATCTGGACAAGGCGGGAGAGGATGCGATCCCGGAGCAGATCGATCTTTCCACTCTGACGGCCGCGGATAAATGGATTCTCTCCAAGGTCAACGATCTGGCCAGAGAAGTGACAGAGAACATGGATCGCTACGAGTTGGGAATCGCCGTGCAGAAGGTCTATGATTTTATATGGGAGGAATTCTGCGACTGGTACATTGAGATGGTGAAACCGCGCCTTTACAGCGAGAGCGACACCTCGAAGGCTGCCGCGCTGTGGACGCTGAAAACAGTCCTGACAAATGCATTGAAGATGCTCCATCCGTTTATGCCGTTCATTACAGAGGAAATCTTCTGTACTCTGCAGGGTACCCAGGATGAATGTGGAGATGGTGATACAATAGAAGAAGAGAATACTTCCGGACAGAAAGCAGGCAGTGGCCTGGATAAAAATGCAGTTGACACGGATGGAGCCGCAGATGCTTCCACAGCACGGAAAAACAGCAGCGTGGCACGCACGGCAAATCCAGCTTCCGGCTATGCCATGCCGGATGTAGCGGAGTCAATCATGATTTCCGCCTGGCCGGTGTGGAAAAAGGAATGGGACTTTAAAGAGGACGAAAAAGCCATTGAAACCATCAAGGAAGCGGTTCGCGCGATCCGCAATGTCCGCACAGGCATGAACGTGCCGCCGAGCAAAAAGGCGCAGGTGTTTGTAGTTTCAGAGGACGCGGCCATCCGTTCCATATTCGAAAATGGAAAAGTATTCTTCGCGACGCTGGGATACGCAAGTGAAGTGCATGTACAGGCCGATAAGACGGGCATCAGCGACGATGCCGTATCGGCAGTGTTCCCGGGTGCGGTGGTGTATATGCCGTTCGCGGAGCTGGTAGATGTCGAGAAAGAACTGGCCAGACTTCAGAAGGAAGAAAAGCGTCTGGCAGGAGAGCTGGCCAGAGTGAATGGAATGCTCGGAAATGAAAAATTTGTAAGCCGCGCGCCGCAGTCCAAGATTGATGAGGAGCAGGCGAAGCTTGCCAAATATACACAGATGATGGAGCAGGTGAAAGAGCAGCTGGCAAGGCTTACCCGGTGAAAAGCGTGGTTGCCATATGCTTTGCTGCCAGATGAAGATGCAACTTGAGGAAACAGATTCTGTTGCCTGAGGAAGATACGGTCAGGACGCAGGCTCTGCAGCTGCCGAAAAAATGCGCAGTATGCAGCTCCTGCGGCCAGGGTACAACTATAAGATGGGGGCGAATACATATATTATGGAAGAAAATGCTTTGATTCCTATGGAAGACGAGTATGTGGAAAAAATGTTCCTGGGTCAGATTGAGAATCCGATCGCTGCGTCGGGTCTCTCTCTGACGCAGGCGGAGCGGATCATCGACCAGATGGTAGAGTATAAAAAGATGCGCATGATGTATACCTGTGCGCTGAAGGAAATAAGGACGAAGTTTGATGTGCTCAATACGGAATTCGGCGTCCGCTATCAGCGGAATCCGATTGAGTTCATCACCATGCGGGTGAAAAGCACGCACAGCATTTTTGAAAAGATGCGCCGCCAGAATCAGATGTTTACGATGGCGAGCCTGGAGGAGAATATCAGCGATATTGCCGGAATCCGTGTGATATGTTCCTACGTGGACGATATTTATATGCTGGCACAGGCCCTGCTCGCGCAGGATGACATTACGCTGCTGCGGGAGAAGGATTATATTTCGCATCCGAAGGACAATGGATACCGCAGTCTGCACCTGATTGTCAGTGTGCCGGTCTTTTTTACGGACCGCAAAAAGGATATGAAGGTTGAGGTGCAGATCCGCACGATCGCCATGGATTTCTGGGCAAGCCTGGAGCATGGGATCAAATACAAAAAGAATGTCCCGAATCAGCAGGAAATTGTGGAACGTCTGAAAAACTGCGCGGAGGTGATCGCGGAGACGGATATGACGATGCTGGATATCCGCCGGGAGATGGAGGACGATGATATTCGGGAAAAAAGGGAGCAATCCGGCAGAACGAGTATGGAAATTCTGCTGGAGAAGCTGAAACGGCTGGATACTCCGATCGTGTAATGAAACGTTGTGCGTCTGTGCCGGAAGGATCCTGTGTCTGCATCTGTGTGGAAGATGGAGAAGCCAGGCGGGCTGAAGGGTGGGGAGAAGAAGTCATGACAGATTTAGATTTAGCAATCATGCTGGAAAACCTGCAGGAAAATGAGCCGATGACAGTTCCCTGTGCGGATATGCAGGAAACAGCTATTGGTTTCCCGCTCCGGAATGGTGTCCTGAAAATTTCCTGCATTGATGCAAACCTGAGCGAAATTAATGTGAAACAAGTTGTGGAAGTTTTTTCGAAACGTATGGGACTGGATGACACCGTGGCCGCATGGTGTGTTCTCTTCAATAATGGTGCGCATGAAGAGTCCCGGCTTTTTGTGATTACGAAGAAGTTTTACACGGATCAGATGATCCGGCGGAAATCTGACCGGATAGAGGATATCATTCCATCCCTGCAGGACATGCTGAGCTTTCATAACGATGGGACTATCACGCGGTGGCTGATTGAAAAAAATCTGCAGATTTCCACGATGGAATCCTGCACGAGCGGCCTGATAGCAAGCACGATCACGGATTATGAAGGCTCCTCCGCAATTCTGAAGGGGTCGCTGATCACTTATTCGAATGAAGCAAAAATCCTGGAGGGAGTGTCCTCTGAGGTGATTAAACAGTGTGGCGTTTACTCCAAAGAGACGGCGGCGGAAATGGCACGCAGTACAAAACGTATTTTTCACAGTGATGTGGGCATCGGCATCACAGGCTCCTTTGGCAATCTGGATCCGGCAAATCCGGATTCTGTCGCGGGGGAGATTTACCTGCAGGTGGAATACTCCGGCAGAGAGACTCCGGTGAAGATGGTGATGCAGGATCTGACACAGAGCCGCAAAGAAATCAAACAGAGCGTGACACATCTGGCGCTGGCGATCACGTGGGCGACGCTGAGATACCAGGTACGGGCGAATGCCTGAAACCAGATGGTATTTAGATATAGAAATGGGCTGCCCTTTGCGTTTCTGGACATTTCCTGATACATAGAGGCGTGAATACTTTGATCTGCTATATGCCGCATGGAGGGCAGCACGATGTCTTTACAGTTTATATTTGGCAATTCCGGCAGCGGAAAATCTTATTTTCTGTATCAGAAAATCATCGAAGAGTCCTGCCGTCACCCGGAAACGAGCTTTTTGGTGATCGTACCGGAACAGTTCACGATGCAGACGCAGCGAGATCTCGTGATGATGCATCCGAACAAAGGAATTATGAATATTGACGTCCTGAGCTTTCGACGCCTGGCGCACCGCGTTTTTGAAGAGGTGGGGGCAGACCAGAGGACGGTGCTGACGGAGACAGGGAAGAATCTGATGATACGCCGTGTGGCAGAGTTGAAAAAGGATGAATTAAAGGTACTTGGCGCGCGGATGAACCGCACCGGATATGTTTCCGAGGTAAAATCAGTTCTGTCTGAACTGCTGCAGTATGAGGTTTCGGATTATGATCTGGGCTGTATGTTGGATTCTGTGGGCGATCGGCCCCTGCTGCATGCGAAGCTGGAGGATATCCGGGTACTTTACCGGGCGTTCCTGGAATACCGGCAGGATCAGTTCATGAAGCCGGAAGAGCTGTTGGGGATTCTCAACCGGGTAGCTTCACGTTCAAAGCTTCTGAAACAAAGTGTGCTTGCTTTCGATGGATTTGCCGGTTTTACGCCTTCCCAGCTGGATGTGCTGGGAGAATTGGACCGCATCTGCCTGAAGATATATCTGACCGTGACGATCGACGCGCGGGAGGAGTTTTTCGGGGAAATCAGGGAACATGAACTCTTCGCTCCGAGCCGGCGGATGATCCGAAGCGTAGTGGAGGCCTGCGCGAATGTGTACGATGAGCCGATTGTTCTGGGACCTGGCGGGTGCTCGAAGCGGGTCCGCGTATCCGGGAACGAAAAGCTTGTAAGCACGTTGGATGATGACCTGCCGCGGTTTTCAAAAGACGGAGCATTGCGTCATCTGGAGCAGAACCTGTTCCGCAAAAATCAGCAGCCTTACCATGGAGAGTCGGACGAACTGTCCCTTTCCGTACTGAGTTCTCCTGTTCAGGAGGTTCATTTTGCGGCCCGCACCATTGCGGGTCTGGTTCGCGATGGTCAAACCCGTTACCGGGATATCGCGGTAATCGCGGGAGACTTAAGCACATATGGGAATTATGTAAAAAGGATATTTCCCATGTACGGAATTCCTGCTTTTGTTGATGAGACGCGGCAGCTGCTGCTAAATCCCTGCCTGGAATTTGTGCGTGGAGCATTGGCGATGGCAGAGCAGGATTTTTCCTATGAGTCGGTGTTCCGCTTTTTGCGTACCGGCATGGCGGGACTTTCTGCGGATGAGATTGACCGTCTGGAAAATTATGTGATTGCGGCCGGTATCCATGGATATTCCGGCTGGCAGAAGGAGTGGACCTGGTGCCCGCCGAGCCTGATGAAGGTTACCTGCCTGGAAAATTCAGGAAAAACCGATTTACCGGAAAATTCTGAGCCAGCCGCTTTATCAGAAAATCCCGGGCAAACTGGTCTGCGGGGCAACCCGGAAGATGACAGCGCATCTTCAGACGCAGAGTGCGAAGTGCTCTCTGGCCTTTCTTTATATAATGCGCTGCGTGTTCGCTTTTTGAATGTGGCTGGTTCGTTTGCGGAGAGCATGCGCAAAAAAAATCGTCCTTTGCTGGAATATGCCGCTGCGCTTCATCGCCTGCTGGTCGACTGTGAGGTACAGCAGAAGCTGAAAAACAGGGAAAACGAGCTGAAGAGCGCCGGGTCCGAGCTTGCCTCGGAATACAGGCAGATTTACCCGATCCTGATCAGACTGCTGGATGAAATGGTGGATCTGCTTGGGGAAGAGGAGATGGACTGCCGGGAATTTTCCGAGATCCTGGACGCCGGACTATCTGAGGCAAAGGTGGGAATCATCCCGCCGGGGATTGACCAGGTGCAGGTGGGGGACATTCGCCGCTCGCGGCTTTCTCATATAAAGATTCTCTTTTTCCTGGGACTCAATGACGGCTGGGTGCCCTCCCGCGGAGATGGGGGCGGGATTATCTCTGATACGGAACGGGAAATCCTGCAAAACGCAGGTGCTTCTCTGGCGCCTTCCGCGAGGGAAAACAGTTATATCCAGAGATTTTACCTTTATCAGAATCTGACAAAACCGCAGGAGCGGCTCTACCTGTCCTGGTGCTTAAGCAGCGGAGACGGCACCTCGATGCGTCCTTCCTATCTGGTCTCTACCATACAGAGGCTGTTCCCGGCTCTTAGGGAGGTCCGGGAGGAAGATGCGGGGACCCGTCTCTCCCAGGTGACTTCCAGAGAAAACGGGATGCTTTATCTTTTGCACGGACTGCAGGAAAAAGGCGGCGAGGAAGACTCTCAGTGGCTGTCTCTTTACCATATGTATCTGGATGATGAGGATTATAGTGCGCGCGTCCGGGATCTGACAGCGGCCGCGTTTCTGACCGGGCGGACGAAAAAGCAGGATCCATCTGGCATGTCAGTTCAGCCAGGAGAAGGTAATGCAGAGGATACGGACAGCATCCTGATACAGGCGCGGTTGGAGGCGGATTCCCTGCAGCCATCGGCTGCGGCGGATGCTCCAGGCGGGGCGACACTGTGGACAATACCAATGGGGCAGGAGCGTCTGGATACGGACACGGCCCGGCTGCTGTATGGTATGGACGGCCGGACTGGATGCATGTCGGCCTCCGTGACGCGGTTGGAACAGTTCGCAGGATGTGCCTTTTCCCACTTTGCATCGTATGGGCTGCGGCTGCGGGAGCGCACGGAATATGGAGTAAAGGCTGCCGACCTGGGCACGCTGTTTCACGGAGCGATTGAGCTATTTTCCAGGCAGATGCTTGCGGACGGCTGTGACTGGGGCAACTGTCCTTACGAGGAACAGGCACGGCGGATGGACCGCTGTGTTGATCTGACGGCTGACGCATATGCGGGGGGTCTCCTTCATGGGAGCGCACGGGAAGAGTATACCATCCGGAGGCTCAAACGGATCCTGCGGCGCACGGTTTGGGTCATGCGGGAGCAGACCAGAGCCGGGCAGTTTCGTCCGGTCGGATTTGAGATTTCCTTTGCGGACACGCAGGACCTGGACGCGGTGCAGGTGCGCCTGCGGGAAAATGACCGGATACGCCTGCAGGGACGGATCGACCGGATCGATACGGTAGAGACCGAAGATACGGTCTATGTAAAGGTGGTCGATTATAAATCCGGTATGACGCAGTTTGACCCGGTATCGCTTTATTACGGACTGCAAATGCAGCTTTTTGTCTATCTGAACGCAGCGATGGAGATGGAGCGTAAGCTTCACCCGGGCAAAAAGGTGGTTCCGGCCGGTGTCTTTTATCACAGAATGCAGGACCCGGTATTGGATAAGGATACACTTCCTTCCGGCCAGCCAGAGGCAGAGGGTGCCCGTGAGACACTTTTGAAAAAAATGCGCCCGAATGGTCTGGTAAACGCCAGCAGCCAGATCCTGCGGATGTTTGACGCGCATTTAGAGGGAGATTCGCTGGTGATTCCGGTGGGGATCAAAAAAGACGGGACGCCAAAGGCAGCCTCCAGTATTGTGACGACTGAGCAGTTTGGGGCGCTGTCGGCGTATGTGTCGCGCCTTCTTACCAGGATGGGGGAGGCGATCCTGGATGGGGTCATTACAGCCAGCCCATTTGAAGATCGTTCCGGGAGCGCATGTGATTACTGTATTTACGCGGATGTCTGCGGTCAGGATAAAAAACTCCCGGGAAGCTGTCCCAGACGCACCCCCGCCCTGACCTCCGGGGAGGTTATTGAGCGCCTGTCCAATGCGAAGCATTCTTTTAATGACAGGCGCGACCTGCCGCCGACCGACAGGGAGGGGGCGATTCCCGAGCGCCTGTCCAATGCGAAGCATTCTTCTAATGACAGGCGCGACCTGCCATCCAATTCTGCTGATCAGGGAGGTGATGATTGATGTCCGTAAAGTGGACCGATGAACAGCAGCAGGTCATTGACGCGAGAAATCAGGACATTCTGGTATCGGCCGCGGCCGGTTCCGGCAAAACAGCCGTACTGGTTGAACGCATTCTGAAAATGATTACGGACGAGGAAAAGCCGGTAGATATAGACCGGCTTCTGGTCGTTACCTTTACCAACGCGGCCGCCTCAGAAATGCGGGAACGGATCCGCGACGCACTGGAAGAGCGGGCCGGGAAAGATCCGGATAATGTTCATCTGCAAAAGCAGCTGGTGCTGGTGCATAACGCGAAGATTACGACGATTCACAGCTTTTGCCTTCATGTACTCCGCAATCATTTTCAGACGATTGGTATTGACCCGTCTTTCCGCATCGCGGATGAGGGCGAAGTGATTCTGCTGGAGCAGGACGCAGCCAGAGAAGTGGTAAACGAGGCCTACGAGACACTTACTCTGAAAGACGCTGCATCTGTAAGCGTGGATAAGAACAGAGACGTTCTGGCAGATGATGACAGGAATGACAGGACAGACAGGAACGACAGGGCAGACAGGAACGGCAGGACAGACAGGAATGAAAGGGCAGACAGAAATGACGGGACAGACAGAAATGACAGGGATGACAGGACTGACAGTGATGGGATGTCTGCGCCTGGCGAAACGGGGACAATGGGGACGGCTAGCGGTGATGACAGCCTGAATGGAGCGGAATTCGCGGAATTTCTCGAACAATTTGTGACGGGGAAGGATGATACTCTGGTGGAAGAGTGGATTCTGCAGCTTTATCATACAGCTCTGGGGCAGCCCTTCCCGGAGGATTGGCTGCGTCAGTGCCGGAATGCTTATTCTTCAAAATCCCGGCCGTCATGGCTTGCATACATCGAAAAAGATACGGCTCTTCGGCTGGCCGATGTCCACGAAACGCTGAAGACTGCCTTACGTCTTGTGCGGGATCCCGACGGCCCGTATCCTTATGAAAAGGCGCTTCTTTCGGATATGGCTCTGGTCGAACGGCTAGAAAAAGGCAAAAGCTATGAGGAGTTTCTGAAAGCCTTCCGGGAAATGGACAGCTTTGAAGTCCTGGGCAGGAAAAAGGATGAAAAAATCTCGGAAGAAAAAAAGCAGCTGGTCATGTCCCTTCGAGGCGAATGCAAGGATCAGATTGGTGCGCTCCGGGAGCAGTATTATTATGATGATCTGGATATTCTGCGCGAAGAATATTTCCAGAGCGGTATGGTAGTACGTGTGCTGACGAAGCTGACCGAGGCCTTCATGAAACGTCTCTCTGAGAAAAAAGCGCAGAAGAATATTCTGGACTTTGGGGATATGGAGCACATGGCGCTGAACGCATTGGTGACGCATTCTGATTCAGACAGTGCGTCATCAGAAGACGGCATTTTGTATGGCTTTGGGGAAGCAGAAATAGTCCCGACAGCGGTAGCGCAGGAATACGCGGAGACTTTTGAAGAGGTGATGATTGATGAGTACCAGGACAGCAACCTGGTGCAGGAGATGATCCTTACCAGTGTTTCCGGGAAGAGCCGCGGCGCGCACAACCGATTTATGGTCGGAGATGTCAAGCAGAGCATTTATCGATTCCGCCTGGCCCGGCCGGAGCTTTTCATGGAAAAATACCATCGCTATCAGGTTTTGAGTGATTCTGATGAGCAGATAAACGGCGCGGCACCTCCACCTGCGTCCATTATAGAGCGGCGTATTGACCTGCACCGTAATTTCCGCAGCCGGACGCAGGTACTGGAGTCGGTGAATTTCGTCTTTCGCCAGATCATGCAGGAATCCCTGGGAGGTGTTGCCTATGACGCAGACGCAGCTCTTTATGCGGGAGCTGTGTTCGCCATGCCGGATGAAGCCTCTTATCCGGAAATGCCATTATCCGGAACGGATGCTGCTCATAAATCGGATATGGCATTCGCCGAAACAGAGGCACAGCACAATTCGAATATGGCATCCGCTGGGACAGAGGCACAGCACAATTCAGATATGGCATTCGCCGGGACAGAATCGGCGAGTGTTTCCGCAACGAAAACTACCGAAACGGAAAGCACACATGACTGGTACACATCGGAACTTATTCTGCTGGATGGAGGAGACGCTTCCACGGAGACACTTCGGGAAGAGGAGGCCAGGATGGCCGGCCGCCGGATACAGGAGCTTGTGGGGACGATGCCCGTCCTGGATAAAGAGAACGGAGGCTTTCGCCCGGCTCGGTATGGAGATATGGTGATTTTGCTGCGCACCATCAGCGGCTGGGGGGAAACCTTTGGAGAGGTTCTCTCCGACATGGGGATTCCCTGCTTTACTGGCTCGCAGAAGGGATATTTTTCCGCGGCGGAAATACGCGTCGTATTATCTTACCTGAAAATTCTGGACAATCCCCAGCAGGATATTCCGCTTGCTGCTGTACTGCGCAGCCCAATCGGAAGGTTCTCGGATGAGGAGCTTTCCCGGATCCGTCTGCAGGGCCAAGAGGAAGCGGGGCTTTCTTTTTATGATTGCTGCCTGCGTCTGGCAGGCCTTTCGGCAGCCTCTGAAGAGGAAAAACGGATGCAGAAAAAAATGCATGCATTTCTGTCCGTCTACCAGAGCCTGCGGAAAAAATGCGACCATACGCCGATCCATCAATTATTGTGGGAGATCCTGGATGTGACCGGCTACGGCGAGTACGCGGCGGCGCTTCCCGCCGGGAAACAAAGAAAAGCCAATCTGGATATGCTTGTGGAGAAGGCGATCGCCTATGAAGCGACCAGCTATCACGGCCTTTATCATTTTGTCCGTTATATTGAAAACCTTCAGAAATATGAAGTGGATTATGGTGAAGCAAGTCTGGGAGCCGAGGCTGGCGATACAGTACGGATCATGAGCATTCACAAAAGCAAGGGTCTGGAATTTCCCATCGTTTTTGTAAGCGGCATGGGCAAACAGTTTAATGAAAGCGACGCGCGCGGAAAGGTCGTGACGCATCCGGAATGGGGAATTGCCTGCGACTGTGTGTGGCAGGGCGATGTAAAGAATTCTTCTGAAGTGTCGGATGAGATGCCGCGGATGCGGCGCGCCACTCTTTTGAAGAAAACCATTCAGCAGAAGATTTCTTCGGAAAATCTGGGAGAAGAACTGCGCGTATTGTATGTGGCGATGACGCGCGCGAAGGAAAAGCTGATCCTGACCGGCGGTGTGAAAAACCTGGAGAAAAAGCAGGCGTCCTGGGAGCATACCACACTTTCCTACAGCGCACTTGCCAAAGCTTCCAATTACCTCGACTGGGTGGCTCCTGCGCTGATGCGGCAGGCCGGGGAAGGCGAAGCCGTCCGGAAGGAAGAAGCGGCCTGGAAAGAAGCCTCACGGAATGCTTATTTTAAAATTTCCATTCAGACACCAGCGGAGAATGCGCAAAAGGAGAGTGCTGACCAGGAGGAAGGATGGCACACGCTGCAGAAACTGATGTGCGCGAAAACAGCCGGAACAGTGGACGAAACCACCAGAAGCTATCTGGAGGAAGTCTTTTCTTCAACCTATCCTTACGAGAAAGAACGCGCGATTTCCGGAAAATATTCCGTGTCCGAATTGAAGAAAATGTCCCAGAGGAGTGAAGAAGGCGACGCGAGGGAGCTGTATGAGGAAGAGATCGTGGTTCCGCTTATCCCGAGATTTGAACAGGGCAGTCTGCCGGAAGCAGAGGCTCCAGAGGGAAAAACGGAGATTTCCGGAGCGGCGCGGGGAACCGCTTTCCATACGTTCATGGAAAATTTGGATTTTTCTAAGAAAGAAGTTTTACGTAACCAGTTGGAAGAATTGATTAGTTGTGGTAAAATGTCCCGGGAAGAAGCGGCTTCCGTCAATTTAGGTGAAATTTCTGCCTTCCTTCGCTCCAGTATAGGAAGGAGAATGGAGCGCGCCAGTGCCGCAGGGCAGCTGTTCCGGGAGCAGCCGTTCGTCTTAGGCGTTCCCGCGGGAGAAATCCTGAAAAATGAATCGTCTGAGATTGTCCTGGTACAGGGGATCATCGATGCTTATTTTCTGGAAGACGGAGAGATTGTCCTGGTAGATTATAAGACAGACCGCGTGTCATCAAAATGGAAGCTGATCGAGAGGTACCGGACACAGATTGATTACTACGCAGAAGCACTGGAACGGCTCACAGGCAGAAAAGTCCGTGACCGCGTGATTTACTCCTTCTGTCTGGGAGAAGAAATCCATCTTCTCTCTTAGACCGATTTGTATGGATTTATGAAGTCGCCCCATCATTGAAAAACGTTTCGCGTTGGATGGCGGCAAGGAGATTTTATGAAAAGATTAGTAAAAAATGAAGCGGTGCGGTATGTTTTTTTCGGAGGCTGCACGACGGCGGTTAATCTGATCGTCTACTATTGTTTATGTATGATGGGCATGAATATCACAGTGGCAAATACGATATCTGTATTTGCGGCGATTCTGTTTGCCTATGTGGTGAATAAGCTTTTTGTGTTTGAACATAAGACCCATTCCTTGGAGGCACTTTTTCGGGAGGCTGGCAGCTTTATCGGCATGCGGCTGGGTACGATGGTAATTGAAGTGCTTGGCGTACTATTGCTTACCTGCATTTGGGGGCTGCCGAACATGGCGGCGAAGCTGGTGATCCAGGTTGTCATTGTCGTGCTGAATTATTTCATCAGTAAGCTTGTGGTTTTCAAGGACGCGGAGCCGGAAAACAGCGTATATGATGCGGAGCCGGAAAACAGCGTATACGATGCAGAGACTGAAAACGGCGTACATAGTGCAGAGACCGGAAACGATATACGCAATGCGGCCGCCGAAAACAGCAGAGGCAGCAGAAATCCGTTCCGGAAACTGGCGCGCTTCTGTAAAGCGAGACGGGCGGCCCAGGCCGCAAAGGTTCGCACGGCGAGGCAGATCTCCCGCAATTATTTTCTGGCAGGCTTTTTCGCGAGCGGCCTGGTCGCCGGAGCAGCATTTGCTCTGATGGGAGTATGGCCATTCGGCGATAAAATTTTGCTGATCATTGATTCCCTGCACCAGTATCTTCCGTTTTATACAGACTTTCATGAAAAGCTGATTGACAGCGAGTCCTTCCTGTATTCTTTTTCCGGCGGGCTGGGCTATAATTTCTGGTCGACCTACGCTTACTACATGGCAAGTCCGCTGAATTTTCTGATGGCGTTCATCCCTACCGCAAATGTCTGCGATTTCATGGATCTGATGATCCTTGTAAAGATTGCGCTCTGCGGAGGATGTTTTGCCTGGTACATTCACAAACATGACGAGGAAAGGCTATCGCGTCGGCTGCCAAAAGCGGAGCAGGCGGGGGACATTGCAGGAACAATGTCCGACCAGAGCGGCGCAGGACTGGCCGGAGAGCGCTTTAATACCCTTCCGGTTGTTTTTGGCATGATGTATGCGCTGAGCAATTTCGTGATCGGTTATTACTTTAACCTGATGTGGCTGGACAGCATCGCGATGCTGCCTCTGGTTATGTACGGCATCGAGCAGATTGTAAAAGGCGGGAAGGGAAAGTTTTACTGCCTGGCCTTGTTTTATGGCCTCTGGTGCAACTATTATATCGGATTTATGCTCTGTCTGTTTTCCTGTCTGTACTTTCTGGTGCGATGGATTGCGCAGACTGGAGAATATGGCGGTCATCGCGCTGGTTTCCTGCGTGCCCTGGGAAAGAGCTGCCTGACCTTCGCGTGGCATTCTCTGCTTGCCGGAGGCATGGCCGCGCTGGTGCTCATCCCGGCATTCATGGGGCTGACCAGCTCGGAATCCATGGAGAGCAACACCTTTCCGACTGTAGTGAAATTCTACGAGAGTCTGGCAGAGCTTCTGGAAAATCATATGGCGTTTATGGAGCCGGTGACCATCTCCAGCACACAGGTAGGCTTGAATGTCTACTGCGGCGTTGCCACCGTGCTGCTGGCCATCCTTTATCTTTTTGATCATGAGATCCGCCTGCGGGAACGGCTTGCGCACTACGGACTGTGCGCCTTGCTGCTGTTCAGCTTTGCTTGCAATATCCCGAACTATATCTGGCATGGCTTCCACCAGCAGAACGGTCTGCCGAACCGATTTGCCTTTTTGTATATCGCTGTTTTGCTGGTGATGGCCTACGATGCCCTGCGGGACCTGAAAAAATACTGGCTGCCCGAACTGATTTTTGCCGTGGCTGCCCCGGCGGCGTTTCTGATTGTGCGGTATCTGAACCCGGAGCGTGAGCTGGAGGGATATCTGTTCCTGATTTCTCTGGGACTGCTGATTTTCTATTTCGGATTTTTGCTGATCGGAAGGTATGTGGACCGCCTGAAGCCCTCTTACTTCCGCACGGCGCTGACGCTCGTGCTGGTGGTGGAGATCGCCGCAAACGCAATTTATGGGGTCTCCGAAAATGGAGTGGTGACGAGGAGCATCTACCTGGCCGACCAGACCTCTTATCAGAATCTGATCGCGGACCTGGATGAGGAGGAGGATGACTTTTACCGCAGTGAGGTGGACCGCCAGCGCATGCGGAACGTGACGATGTTTGTGGGCGGCAACGCCCTGGTAATGTTTAATTCCACCATGCAGAGCTCGGTCATTGATTTCTGCGACGCGCTCGGCATTGAGGCCCGGACCAACAAGAACGGATATCTGGGTGTGACGAAGCTGATGAATGACGTCTTCGGCATCAAATATGTGGCGTCCCCGACGGACTCTGAAAATTTCTACCAGTTTGAACGGGTGGATAAGGACGGGGAATTGACCCTGTATGAGAATGACAATGCGCTTTCTCTTGGATTTATGGTGGACGACGCGATTCTGGAGTGGGATACCAGCACAGGCGAACCGCTGGATATCCAGAACAGCTTCGTGGAGCTTGCTACCGGGCATGACGCGATTTTTGTCCTTGACCGCTATATTGATATGGAAGACGGTGAAAACTACGCGATTAAGATCCCGGACAACAAGCAGGTCTACATGTGCATCGACACGCGCGTGGCCGAGATCGTTCTCAACACACCGGAATATACCAAGACCTTTTCGACTTATACCGATCATTTGTACGTGATCAACAGTACCTCCGAGAGCAATCTTGCTGATTTTACAGTGACGCTCAAAGATACCCAGACGACTGTGCAGGCGGAGATTTACACCTGCTCCAACGAGGCTTATCAGGAGGTCGTGGATGAGCTCGCCGAAAGCCAGCTGGAAAATGTCGTTGTCGATGGAAATTCGGTGACCGGCGAGGTGGATGCGCAGGAGGCAGGGACCCTTCTTCTGACCATCCCTTACGATGAGAGCTGGACCATCTATGTGGATGGAGAAAAAACAGAGTTTTCATGTGTGGGAGGTGCTCTGATCGGCGTACATTTGGAGGAAGGAGAGCATTCTATCGAGATGCGCTACACCCCGTCTGGGCTTTGGATCGGAAGCGGTCTGACCCTGCTGTCGGCGCTGCTGTTTCTGATCACCATGTTCTGGGAGAAGAAAAGAAAAAGGCAGCCGGTGGACGTGACTTATCCTGACAGGTGTGTCTGAAAGGAAGACATATGCAGACAGAATTCCGGCATGGCCAGACAGAGCGAATGTTTCGGGATCGTTGGAAATGATAAATCAGAATCGTTAAATCGGGAACAAATAATAACGATAATACCAAGGATCGTTTATAACTATAATAAGGAAAGAAACCTGGAGGAGCAAAGGAATGGAAGTTACATTTTCAGACAAAGCAGAACGTATCAAAGCGGGAATTTTCGCAATACTTAATGAGAAAAAGGAGGAGTTGCTGCGGCAGGGGAAAACGGTGTACAATCTTTCCGTCGGGACGCCGGATTTTCCGCCGGCGCAGCATATCATGGACGCGGTCAGCACTGCCGCGAAGGATCCCAATAATTACAAGTATGCTCTGGTAGAACTGCCTGAGCTGCTGGACGCGATCCGTGCGTTTTATCAGCGGCGTTTTGGCGTGAGCCTGCAGCCGGACGAAGTGATGGAGATGTACGGCTCGCAGGAGGGTATGACTCATATCGCGTGGACGCTGTGCAATCCGGGAGAATTGATCCTGGTGCCGAATCCTGGTTATCCGATCTTTGGCATCGGACCGCAGCTTTGCGACGCGGAAGTCTGGGAATATCCCCTGTATGAAGAAAACGGGTTTCTTCCGAAATTTTCGGATATTCCCGAGGAGATCGCCCGGAAGGCAAAGCTGATGGTGGTCAGCTACCCGGCCAACCCGATCTGCCGCGTGGCTCCGGATTCTTTTTACCGGGAACTGATTGATTTTGCAAAGAAATATCATATTATAATACTGCACGACAGCGCGTATTCAGATATCGTTTTCGGCGGGCGGACCTGCGGATCATTTCTTTCCTTTGACGGAGCCAAAGAGGTGGGCGTGGAGTTTTATTCCCTTTCCAAGACCTTTAACTACACAGGCGCCCGGGTTTCTTTTGCGGTCGGCAATGCGGACGTGATCCGCAAGTTCAAATCGCTGCGGACTCAGTTTGATTATGGCACCTTCCTGCCGGTACAGTACGGCGCGATCGCGGCTTTAAATGGTCCCTTCGATCAGGTGCGGCGCCAGTGTCAAATGTATGAGGAGCGCAACCACACTCTGTGCGGCGGTCTGCGCTCAATCGGATGGAACGTGCCGGACAGCGAAGGTACGATGTTTGTCTGGGCTCCTCTGCCGGATGGCTATACAAACTCGGAAGAATTCTGCGTGGAGTTGATGGAAAAATCCGGCGTCATTTGTACCCCCGGCAGCAGTTTCGGCTCCCTTGGGGAAGGCTATGTGCGCATGGCGCTGACCCTGCCGCCTGAAAAACTGCGGGAAGCGGTGGAGAGCATCCGCGTGAGCGGGATCCTCAAGAAATAACGGTTTTCTGACATTGTTAAATGGTAACAGAACGCTATTGCCAAAGAGCAGTATATCAGGGCAATTACAGCAAAACAGTGATCTGGGAATTACGATCAGGGCAATTACAGGATTAGGCGGAGGAGTTCATGTCTGACAGGATAGATCAGCTGCAGAAAGCAGCACAAGAGAATTGCGTCACCCGACAGGAGCCGATGAGCAGGCATACCACCTTTCGGATCGGTGGCCCGGCAGATTATTTTGCTGCACCGACGACGGAAGAAGGAATCTGCGGGATTGTGCGGTACTGCCGCGCACAGAATTACCCGTTTACCGTGATCGGGAACGGAAGCAACCTGCTGGTGTCGGATGCGGGATACCGGGGACTGATTTTGCAATTATACAAAGATTTTAACAGAATTGAGATCCGCTCAGGAATGGATCAGGTGTCGCAGGATAACGATGCTTGCGTCATCTGTGCCGAGGCGGGCGCGATGCTCTCTGCGATCGCCAGACGTGCGCAGGAGGCCGGACTTACCGGATTTGAATTTGCCTCCGGCATCCCGGGGACTCTGGGAGGAGCGGTTGTGATGAATGCCGGCGCCTATGGCGGCGAGATGAAGCAGGTTCTCCTTGCAGTGAGAGTATTGACCCGGGAAGGAGAAGTCCTGGAAATTCCGGCGGAGGACCTGAAGCTGGGCTACCGGACGAGTGTGATCCCTGCTAATGGCTGGATTGTGCTGGGAGCGAGGATTGCTCTGCAACCAGGCGATCCTGCGGCGATTCGCAGCCGTATGGAGGAACTGAAGGAACAGCGTGTAGCAAAGCAGCCGCTGGACCTGCCAAGCGCGGGCAGCACGTTTAAGCGTCCGGAAGGTTATTTCGCCGGGAAACTGATTATGGACGCCCACTTAAGGGGGTATACGGTGGGCGGTGCTCAGGTTTCAGAGAAACATTGCGGGTTTGTGGTGAACCGGGGCGGCGCGACAGCTGCGGATGTGCGGCAGCTGATCGCAGATGTGACAGCGAAGGTGAAAACGGACTTTGGCGTGACTCTGGAGCCGGAGATTAAGATGCTGGGAGAATTCTAATGTCATTTTCTTCAGAAGTGAGGCAGGAGCTTTCCTCACAGATCCCATCCGCGCGTCATTGCCGGCTGGCGGAACTGGCCGCTCTGATTGGGATGAGCGGTGAGATTTTGTCGAAAGAAGGCTGTCTCGGAATAAAAATTCGTACCGAAAACCTTTTAGTAGCAAGAAAAAGCTTTACATTATTGCAAAAAACATTTAATATAAGGGTTGATGTCTCAGTACATGTACATAGAAACGAGAAAAAAAGCGACCGAATCTATACGGTTCTGATTAAGGATACGGAGACTGCGCAAAAGATCCTGCGCGCGTTAAAGATGGCACTCCCTGCCGATTCTTTGACGGAAACATACGCGGATACCGCAAATGATCTTCTTGTGCAGCAGCCCTGTTGCCGCAGAGCCTATATTCGGGGAGCGTTTCTCGGTGCAGGTTCGATCAGCAATCCGGAGAAATCCTATCATTTTGAGATTGCGTGTTCGACAATGGAACGCGCCAAACAGCTACAGCTATTGATACATTCCTTTGGCCCCGATGCCAAAATTGTACAGCGTAAAAGCCATTACATTGTATATATTAAGGAAGGGGCTCAGATTGTTGATATGCTGAATGTTATGGGCGCTCATGTTTCCCTGATGAATCTGGAGAACATCCGGATTGTCCGGGAAATGAGAAACTCGGTGAATCGCAAGGTCAATTGTGAGGCTGCCAATATCAATAAGACAGTGAACGCTGCCGTGAGGCAGACGGAAGATATCCGTACCTTAGGGGATCTGGTCGGGTTTGAGCAGCTTCCGCCCGCACTGGCGGACATCGCGCAGCTGCGGCTTTTGCACCCGGATGCATCTTTGAAGGAGCTTGGCGAGATGCTTGTGCCCCCGATCGGGAAATCCGGTGTAAATCACAGACTGAGAAAACTGAGTGTTCTTGCTGAGCAGGTAAGACAGGAAAAAGGCAGGAGGAATTATTATGATAAAAAAGGAAATCACGATTCAGCTTCCGAGCGGACTGGAGGCAAGACCGGTAGCGATGCTGGTGCAGGTGGCCAGTCAGTATGAGAGTGAGATTCATTTTGAAAGCGACAGCAGGACGGTAAATGCAAAAAGCATTATGGGAATGATGACTCTCGGTCTTGATACGGGAGACAAGGTTACAGTTACCGCTGACGGCGCAGACGAGCAGGAGGCAGTTCAAAATATAGAAGCATATCTGAGTAAAGCGGACTAAGCAGAGCGGTAGAAGCAACGTGGATCTGGTTCGTTGCTTTGCGGAAATGATACGATGCAAAGGAAGCGGAGCAGACAAATCAGAAACAGATGAAACCAAGCGGACTTGGGAAGACAGACTAAGGAAAGCAGCGGATGTGAGCGGCGGACGGATGAATGCGCGAATGCAGGAATTTGCAGGTGTGTGAATGTGTCGGCCGTTTGCATCTGCCGGGGATCAACGATGGATATCAGTACAGCGGGCAGCCTGGATAAAAATTTCATTCTGGACTTATATCAGGAAGCATTTCCGGAGCAGGAGCGCAAGCCATTTTCTCTGATAGAAAGGAAAGCAGCCATGGGTGAGATGGAACTGCTTCTGATCCGGGAAGAGAAAAAACGGATAGGGTTTGCGATCGTAGCTTACGGAGAACGACTGGTTCTGCTGGACTATTTCGCAATTAGTCCCAGATGGCGCGGCCAGGGTTATGGATCGGCCGCACTGGAACTGATCCGGGAGCTTTACAGCGACCGCCCGCTTTTTCTGGAGATTGAGAAACCGCTTATGACGGAGAATGTCAAAGCTCCGGATATCCGGCAGCGCCGGAAAGCATTCTATCTGCGCAATGGAATGCTGGAGACCGGAGTTAATGTGGAACTATTCGGGGTAAAGATGGAACTGCTCGCTACCGTACCGGGGCTTACATTTGAAGCATGTGAACCCTTGTATCGGTCACTTTTAGGTCCAATTTATCGAAACCTTGTGAAAAAAATCTGAGCAAAGCATATCCATGCGCAGCAGAAAGAGTAGTAAAAAGGAGAAAGGCTGAGACTTTTCTCCTTTTTTTATGATGCACAGGGGCGCGAGAGGAATTTTGGCAGCATTGCTGCCCGCGCCCCGCGCGGCGGATAGGGGAAGAGGACTCCCCCTATCCGATTGCATTGCCGCTTCCGTTCACTTAAGTAATCGTTTTAGTTGACAAACCGGCGGAAAAACCGAATATTTATGAAAAAAAGGTGCCGGTTTTCGTAAAACGAAAATTAGAGAGATAAAAATGCACAAAAATGAAAAACGAAATTATAGCACATTCACCAAAATGTTAATTTGATCAAATTAATGGTTGACAAAATAGTCGAAATGCTGTTTAATGAAAACAAGAAATCGATTAAGTAACGACAGATTTTACAAGCGAAGGAGAAAAGCATGGTTTCCATGAAGGAGATTGCGGCGGCCTGCGGAGTATCTGTAGCGACTGTCAGCAAGGCACTGAGCGATCACCATGATATCGGTGAGAAGACAAAGCAGCTTGTCAGAGAGACGGCTGACCGGATGGGATATCTTCCGAACCTGTCTGCCAGGTATCTGAAGACAAACCGCAGCTATAATATAGGCGTTCTTTTTGAGGACGCGGCGCAGAGCGGCCTTACTCACGATTTCTTTTCCAGTGTTCTGGAGAGCCTGAAGAATACCGCCCAGTCCAGAGGATACGATATCACGTTTCTGAATACCTCCTCGCCAGACATGTCCTATGTGGAGCGGGCGCAGTACCGGGGATTTGACGGCGTGGCAATCGCCTGCGTGGACTTTACCAATCCGAAGGTACAGGAGCTGCTGCGCAGCAGTGTGAAGGTAGTCACGGTTGATTACATTGCGGACAATCGGACGGCAGTGGTTTCAGATAACATTGAAGGCATGAATCAGCTGATGAATTATGTGCTGGGTCAGGGGCATACGCGGATCGCATATATCCATGGGGATGAAGGCCGCGTGACCAGACAGAGACTTGCTTCTTATTACCGTTGTATGGAAGAGCATGGCATCAGAGTTTCCGGTGAGTACATAAAGCCTGGCCTATATCGCGACAGACAGCTGGCTTATGACAGGACAGTCGAGCTGCTCTCTATGGATGAGCCGCCGACCTGCATCCTTTATCCGGATGATGTGGCAGCATTTGGCGGGGTCAATGCGATCCGGGCTTTGGGACTGAGGTTCCCCGAGGATATCTCGGTAGCAGGATACGACGGCATTCGCGTAATGCAGTACAGTGAGCCGAGACTCACGACGGTTCGCCAGGATATGGAGGCACTCGGAAGACTGGCGGCGGAGAGTTTGATTGATGAGATCGAGCGGCCGATGGCGACAGCGCCGATGATTCATACCGTTGAGGGGCAGCTGCTTACCGGACAAACTGTCAAAAAGCTTTGAAAAGACCTGACTTCGGAATAATCGGCGCAGATAGTTTCAGATGGCAAATGCATGATCAGAATGAGAATGTTCCGCGGATTTCCGCGTTACATAGAAACTAAAAAAGATTTCCATTACTGTGACAGGTAATCGAAATAAACCCTGTGACTGTACCAGAAGTACAGCTCACACCCACAATTATAAGGAGGAAACAAAATGAGCAAGAAATGGTTAAGCCTGCTGCTGGCTGGCGCTGTAGTTGCGACGATGGCTGTTCCGGTAGCTGCTGAAGAAGAGACTGAGCCGGACAACACAATCACTGGTGATTCTTCTGCTGACGACGCGTTTGTAGTATGGGGCTGGAATGATGACATCAAGACGATCCTTGATACCGTGTTCGCTGAGGCGTATCCGGAAGAGTATTCCAGAATCGTATTTGTAAACACCGGTGGTTCTGATTACTATCAGACCAAGCTGGACGCAGTTCTCGAGGAAGGCTCCAGCAACGAGCTGTATCCGGATCTGATGGGTCTCGAGGTTGACTATGTACAGAAGTACACCAACAGCGACTGGCTGCTTTCTGTTACTGATATCGGCATCTCCGAGGATTCTCTGGCGAATATGTATCAGTACAACATCGACCTGGGCACAGACTATGATGGAAACATTAAGGCTCTGTTCTGGCAGGCAACTCCGGGCTGCTACGCAGTACGTGCAGACCTCGCTGAGAAGTATCTCGGCACGACCGATCCGGATGAAGTAGCTGCTTACTTCACAGATCTTGACACCATCATTGCTACCGCTGAGATGGTAAACGAAGCATCAGGCGGCACCTGCAAGCTGTTCTCCGGTTATGATGAGATCAAGAGATCCCTCATGAACTCCCGTGAGGTTGGCTTCTATGATGAGAACGATGTCATCACACTTGATGAGAACGTTACGACTTACTTTGAGACAGCAAAGACCCTGTATGATGAGGATCTGACCTACAACACCTCTCAGTGGAGCGCTGACTGGTATGCTAACATGGACGGCGATGGAGAAGAGTCCAACGCAGCTCTTGCATACTTCGGATGCCCGTGGTTCGTATACTGGTCACTGTCTGATACATGGCAGGACAACACCATCCTTGTTGCAGCGCAGGAGCAGTGCTTCTGGGGCGGCACAGGTCTTGCAGCTACCGCTGAGTGCGCTGACACCGAGCTTGCAGCTCTGATCATGAGCTATCTGACCACCGATACCGACGGCATGGTAGCGATCAACGCTCAGAACTCTGACTTCGTAAACAACACCGAAGCAATCTCCGCAATCGTTGAGAGCGGCGCTTCTGCAGACGGCAATGGTTATATGTACAGCGGAAATGACCAGAACTTCATCGAGTTCTTCCTTGACAAGGCAGATTCCATCGATGCGTCTACCGTAACCGCTGAGGATCAGACCATCCTGTCCCTGCTCGATACCGAGTGCCAGGCATATGTAACCGGCGAGAAGGATCTGGATACGGCTCTGTCAGACCTGACAGCATCCATCCATGATACCTATTCTTACCTGAGCGTAGAGTAATTCGGATCAGAAATGTCTGAAATCTGAAAACTGAATTAGTGAAATAATCCGATGTGCTGCTTCTTCTGACAAAGAAGGAGCGGCACATTCTTTTGCACAGGGGTGCAAATGAAAATTCCCCATTCCGAACAATTCACACCTTTCTGAAGCTTTCGCCAACGTGAAGCATTCTCAAATGGTGGGAGCGATTTGCCGCTTAAGCTAGGCGAGGGACATTTCCGCGGCGCGGATACGTGAGGAAATTTACGGGGCGAAGCGCACAGACGGATGTGGCGAGAACTCCGCTATTCGATTACCGTACAGGAGGTCTTATGAAAAAGAACAAGAAAAAGAGAGTTACCTACGGGAAATATGGTTATTTGTTTATAGCACCGTTTTTTATTACTTACCTGATCTTCCAGCTCTGGCCGTTGATCAACACCTTTTATTACAGTACCTTATCGTATTACAAGCGTAACGGGCGCGAGGTGATTAGCTTTGCCGGTATCCAGAACTTCCTGAATATTTTCGGCATCGCCTCCGGTGAGACCGCTTACGTCTTTGACTATCTGAAAAATACCCTGATTATGTGGGGCTTCAACTTTGTTCCGCAGATACTGGTTTCCCTTCTGATGGCTGTCTGGCTGACGGATACCAAAGTAAAGGTAAAGGGAACCGGGGCAATCAAGGTCATCATATATCTGCCGAGCGTCATCACGGCAGCATCCGTATCCGTCCTGTTTAAGAACCTGTTCTCTCAGTACGGACCGATCACGATGGCACTCAAGGATCTGGGCATCCTTTCTGAGAACTTCGACTTTATGTCAAGTGTGGCGGGCAGCCGCGGACTGATCTCCCTGATCCTGTGGTGGATGTGGTATGGAAATACGTCCATCCTGCTGATTTCCGGTGTGCTGGGCATCGACCCTGTTCTCTATGAGGCGGCCGATATCGACGGCGCGGGTGGCTGGAAAAAGTTTACCGACATTACCTTGCCGCTCTTAAAGCCGATCCTGCTCTACACACTCGTAACCTCCGCAATCGGCGGTCTGCAGATGTACGACATCCCGGCACTGTTCAACGTGACGGAGACTGGCTACAATGGCTTGCCGAACAATACGACAACGACCATGGCCATGTACATCATGCGTCTGTACAACAGCGATGTAGGAAAAGCCGCAGCAGTTTCGGTATTCATGTTTGCGGTTACCGTAGCTGTCAGCCTGCTTCTGTTCTTCTTTATGGGAGATAAGGAGGAGAAAAAACTTAAAAAGGCTGAGAAGGCGAGAAGAAAGGCAGGTGGCAGATAATGCTGACAGATGAGAGCTATATGCGTTCGCTGAGACGCCAGAGGATTTTCCGCACGGTGATATGCATCATTTTCTGTATCATATCCCTGCTGCCATTCCTGATCCTGTGCATGAACGCCACCAGGACATCGGACGCGATTAAGTCCGGCCTGTCCCTGATTCCGTCCACCCATTTCCTGGAGAACTGGAGAAACCTGCTTGCGAAGCAGAATGGTATGCAGATCACGCTGCAGAGGGCAACTCTGAACTCCCTGTGTATCACGGTACCCGGGACCGCTCTTTCCGTATACTTCTCATCGATGACAGCGTACGGGATTGAGGTATATGATTTTAAACTGAAAAAGTTTGCATGGAGTTTCATCATGGCCGTTATGATGGTGCCGAGCCAGATCTCCATCATCGGTTTCTACCGCTTTATGATGAAACTCGGTCTGGTAGATACGTACATCCCGCTGATCATTCCGACAATCGCTGCGCCGACAGTAGTCTTCTTCATGAAGCAGTACATGGACAGCGTGCTTTCCATCGAAATGATCGAGGCAGCCCGTATCGACGGCTCCGGCGAGCTGCGCACCTTCAACAGCGTAGTGCTGCCGATCCTGAAGCCGGCCGTGGCGACGCAGGCCATCTTCCAGTTCATCGCACAGTGGAACAACCTGTTTACCCCGACGGTCATCCTGACCACGGATTCCAAGAAAACGCTGCCAATGTTCGTACAGCTCTTAAGCTCCAACCAGTTCCGTACGGACTATGGCGTGGTGTATGTCGGCCTGTTTGTAGCCATCATCCCGCTGGTAATCGTTTACCTGATCCTGTCCAAGTACATCGTAGGCGGTGTCGCTCTGGGCGGCGTGAAGGGCTGATCGGCAGCAGGTGTTGCTTGGCCGCAGGCGCGAAGTATTGTTACTGTACTGAATAACGATACATACTACTTCATAATAATTTCCTCTATAAGAAAGCCCGGCGGGAAAACTCTGCCGGGCTTTCTGCGCGGAGAAATTCGCTTTAAAATAATTTAAAGCGAATAACTAAGAATTTAAAGCGAATAAACGGTCTTTTTAGCGGAAATTGTAAAATTTTTTCCTTTTGCTTTATGAAATCTTTTTTCTGAAGAAAAAGTACAAGACAATTCTCCGATTATGTGTTAAATAATATAGTAGATAAATTTTAAGGGAAGTTTGGGAGGACGGTATGATTAGACTTGACTTGAATGAAAACTGGAAGATGAGGGAAGCGAGCCCTGAACCGATAATGGAGAGCAGCCGCATGCAGAATTGCCCAATGGGCGATGCGGCTGCCTGCGTCGCAGATTCGCAGGCGAATCTACGACATAATAAGGAATTTATTCCGGCCGTTGTGCCGGGGTCGGTGTACACGGATCTGCTGCGGGAAGGCAGGATGGAAGACCCGTTCTGGAAGGATAATGAGGACGAGGCGCTTCGCCTGATGGATAAGGATTATGAGTATGTGACGCGCTTTGACTGTCCGGAGGAGCTGCTTGCGTGCGGGCGAGTGCTGCTGCGCTTTGATGGCGTGGATACGATTGCGGATGTTTACCTGAATCGTGTGCTTCTTGGCTCGCCGTGCAATATGCATCGTGTGTGGGAGTATGAGCTGAAGGGCGCAGGTGCTGCCGGGGATGATATTCTGAAGGCAGAGGGGAATGAGCTGCGCGTAGTGTTTCATTCTCCGACAAAATACATCGCGGAAAAATATGCCGAGCGTCCTACCAGAGGGACGGAGGATGCGATGGACGGCTTTGTACATATCCGCAAGGCGCATTGTATGTTTGGCTGGGACTGGGGCGCGCATCTGCCGGATGCGGGGCTGTTTCGGCCGGTATCGCTGCTCGGCATCGGCGCGGCAAGGATTGACAGCGTATATGTGACGCAGGAGCATGTCCGCAAAGAAGAATGTACCGGCGATGCAGAAAACGCTGCGCGTTTCGCAGATGCTGTAGAAAAAGTACGGCTGCACCTCGATATCGCGACGGAATTTAGCAGCGTTTGCGGTTCGAAAAATGCGGCAGAGAACGCCGCGTGTTTCACAGGTGCTGCCGCGGAAGCATCCTGTGCACTGGAATACCGGGTAACGGTGACCGATCCGGACGGCAAGACTATGAGCAAGACGGTTTCAGAACCGGTGGCGGATATTGAGATTGACCAGCCGCAGCTCTGGTGGCCGAACGGGTACGGCGAGCAGAAGCTTTACATGGTGTCTGTGGAGCTGGTGGAGAAATACGGCCAGGATGCATCAGTAGCTGCGGAGGCTGAGGGAAAAACGCAGACTCAGGCGGTTTCCTGTGAAAATGAACTCGTCTTGGATACCTGGACGCGCCGCATCGGCCTGCGCACCATGACCATGCACCGGGAAAAGGATCAGTGGGGTGAGTCGTTCGCCTGCCAGGTCAACGGTGTGGATATTTTCTCCATGGGAGCGGATTATATTCCGGAGGATCATCTGCTTGGGCGTGTGACGCCGCAGACGACCCGGGCGCTGCTGGAAAAGTGCAAGTGGGCGAATTACAACGCGATCCGTGTCTGGGGCGGCGGCTATTATCCGGACGACTGGTTTTACGATGCCTGCGATGAACTGGGGCTGGTCGTATGGCAGGATTTTATGTTTGCCTGTGCAGTATACGATCTGACACCGGAATTTGAAGAAAATATCCGCGCGGAGTTTGCGGACAATATTAAGCGACTGCGCCATCACGCGAGCCTGGGACTCTGGTGCGGCAACAATGAGATGGAGTCCTTTGTCGCTGAGCGCAATTCCTGGGTGACCAAGCCGCAGGAGGTGCGGGACTATCTGTTTATGTACGAGCGTGTGATCCCGGAGGAGCTGGCAAAGTATGATCCGCAGACTTTCTACTGGCCATCCAGCCCTTCGTCGGGAGGCTGCTTTGACGATCCGCAGGACCCGAACCGGGGCGACGTACACTATTGGCAGGTATGGCACGGCGACAAGCCGTTTACTGAGTACCGCAAGTATTATTTCCGCTATCTGTCCGAGTTCGGCTTCCAGTCCTTCCCGGCAATGAAGACGATCGAGCAGATCAGCGACGATCCGGCGGATTACAATATTTTCTCTTATATTATGGAAAAACATCAGCGCAACGGCAGCGCGAACGGCAAAATCATGAACTACATGCAGCAGACCTACCGCTATCCGTCCGATTTCCAGACGGTGCTGTACGCGTCGCAGCTTCTGCAGGCAGACGGCATCCGCTACGGAGTTGAGCACTTTCGCAGAAACCGCGGGCGCTGCATGGGAGCCGTGTACTGGCAGCTCAATGACTGCTGGCCGGTGGCGTCCTGGTCGTCCATCGACTACTGCGGCCGCCTGAAGGCATTGCATTACTACGCGAAGCGCTTTTTCGCCCCGCTGATGCTCTCCTGCGAGGAGCAGGGCCTGGTGACCTCCGGAAAAGAGCTGGTGCGGGAGCACTTTGACTTTGAAAAATCGATCCGCCTGAATGTGGCGAACGAGACGATGCAGGAGGAGACAGTGACTGTGCGCTGGGCGCTCCGCGACCCGTCCGCGAAGATTTTAAAGAGCGGCGAGCAGGTCCTTACCGTACCGGCGCTGACCAGCGTATGGATGGATAAGGTCGAATTCCCGGATGCGGATATTTATCGTGAATATGTCAGCTATGAGATGGAAAAGGACGGCAGGATTGTGTCAGAGGGCACGGTGAACTTCTCTTACCCGAAATACTTCCGCTACGAGGATCCGCTTCTTACCTGCAGGGTGATTGGGGACGAGATCGAGGTGACGGCCTCCGCCTATGCAAAGAGTGTTGAGATTCGGAATGAAAATGAGGACCTGATTCTTTCCGATAATTATTTTGACATGAACGCCGGCACGAAGCGTGTCCGGATTGAGAGCGGCGATGCTTCAAAGCTGTGGCTGCGGAGCGTGTATGATATCCGGTAGGTGACTGGCGCCGGGATTTGCAGAAGACGATTTGTAGAAAACTGGTAGTTCAGGACAGTACTTCGCACTTGCTGCGAAGTACGTATGAAAACGTATAATATTAAAATTGATTGAAAAACGTGATAGCAAAGAAATCGGATAGCGGAGCAAGAAGTTCCGCTATCCGATTTCATGTTCTGTTCTGGCTGTAGCTGATTATACTGTCTGCGCACAGAGTGGCATGATGTCAGTTGCTTTTTTTACTGCTGGAGTTCTTTTTGCCGGAGTGTTTTGCCTCAGGATTTTCATCGTTGGGGGGATTTTTGTCATTGGAAGAACCCAGTACCCGCGCGACAAGCATCATGGCATAAAGCATCACCGGTATCACGACCGTACATACAATCGAGGCCATCAGCATATTCTGTGTGGCAGGGCTGGCGGTCAGTCCCAGGATCAGAGTGATGACATACATGCCGACCAGAATGATAACGCCGATCATCGCGGCGATGCGTTTTATTTTATTCATGAGGATGACTCCTTTCCTTTTATTTTTCATTTTTTTTCATTGCACTTAAGCGCACCATTTGTGATGCGATTTTTTCTTTCCGCGAAGCTTTCCTTATTGTACCAGACTGCTTATAAAAAGAAAAGAGAAAAATCCGGGAATGACGCAGGCAGGGACTTCTGTGAGGCCTGCTCTTGCAAATTTTGTGTGAAAAAGGTGGACTTCCCTGCCATCTGATGGTAAAATTTGCTCTGGCACTGTACATTTGCACATAAATGAAGCGAAAATAGAAGAGGACAGATTATGATCGAGTTTTTAAAGGCGTTTTTGTTTGGTATTATCGAAGGGATCACAGAGTGGCTCCCGATCAGCAGCACGGGGCATATGATTCTGTTGAATGAGTTTGTGAAACTGGATGTCTCGGATGAGTTTTACAGCATGTTTCAGGTGGTGATCCAGTTGGGGGCGATCATGGCGGTCGTGGTGTTGTTCTGGAAACAGATTTTCCCCTTTGGGAAGCCGGAGGGCAGACGCGCCAGGCACAGTGTGCGCGGGATCCGGCGTTATGTGAAGCCTGACATTTTCATGCTCTGGTTCAAAATTCTGGTGGCCTGCGTTCCGGCAGCGATTGTCGGGATTCTGTTTGACGAGCTGTTCGAGGAGCTGTTTTATAATTACCTGACGGTGGCAATCATGCTGATCCTTTTCGGCGTGGCATTTATTGTAATTGAGACGGTTAATAAGGGGCGCGAGGCGAAGGTTTGCTCGCTTTCAGATCTTTCCTTTAAGACGGCGTTTCTGATCGGGATTTTCCAGCTCATCGCCGCAATTTTTCCCGGGACCTCGCGCTCAGGCGCGACAATCGTCGGGGCGCTGCTTCTAGGCGTTTCCAGGACAGTGGCGGCGGAATTTACCTTCTTTCTGGCAATCCCGGTCATGTTTGGCGCGAGCCTTCTGAAAATCGTAAAATTCGGGTTGTCCTTCACCAGCACAGAGCTGGCGATCCTGCTGATTGGCATGGTGACGGCGTTTGTGTCATCCCTGATCGTGATTCGCTTTTTGCTGGGCTACATCCGGAAGCATGATTTCAAGGTGTTCGGGTATTATCGGATCGTGCTGGGAGTGGCTGTGATTGCGTATTTTCTCGTGACCGGGGCCTGAAACCAGATGTGTTTTTTCGGCTGCTTTCCTGAAAGAGGAGAAAGCAGCCGTTTTTTATGCACAGGGGCGCATAAGGTATTTTGTGGCTTGCGCCACACGCGCCCCGCGCAGCGAGTAGGGGACAAGTCCTCCTACTCGAATTGCGTAGGCCGGGCAAGGTATATCCCATGCGAAGCGTGGGATGCCCGCGCCCCCAATCTTTGATTGGGGGCATAACCCGGCTCGCGATTGTTTCGCCTATGAATGGGAGGCGGCAGTTGATTTTCCTGCAGTTTTCATAATGGAGAGAATGCGGTCGATTTTCCGGATTTCCTGGGGAGATCGGCCGCTTTTCAACGCATTTATGATGGCGTCGGTTTCATCCTTATCAAAAGACATCTCACCACTCTGGGACTGAGAGGCGGACATTAAAAACGGCATCAGCTCACTCTGACTCATCCCCTGCGCCTGTCTGGCCAGGGCAAGAAGCGTCTGCAGCTTGGCCGGATCAATTCCGCTCAGAGCCGGATTATTGATCCAGCTGTTTTCCTGTTCACTCATAAAATGGGATTCCTTTCTGTTCTGATTTATATTCTGCTTTTGCATTGATTCGAGTTGGTCTTTCATTTGAAGCAGGTTTTTATATTTTGTTTTGTTTTCCTTTGGCATCAGCTCCTGCTTTGAACTTCATATGACAATAATACCCGACTGGAGCATATTCCAATTTTAGCTGCGGCGCTGGAGTTAGCTATCTGTCCCGGGCGGCTCAGAAAAGAGGCTGTACAGCTCGATCATACTCATCATCTGCAATGCCTGGTCAATCATTTCCTGTTCTTTTCCCTCACAATGTTCTCTGACATCCGCCAGAATATCGAGAAAATCTTCTTCTTCACCGGACTGTCCGGTGGCTGTGGCTGTATTACCGGTTTGAAGCGGATGGGGAAGCTGGCTGTAATACTGCATGACATTTTTCAGTTCCATAAATTTAATCAGCACGGAAAGCGTCTGCTGTTCACGCATGGAAAGATGCGGCAGGAGGGCTTTGACCAGCTGCAAATGATTTTGATTGGCGATCTGATCCAGCCGGGTAAGCATCCGTTCGCTCCTTCCAGGCGCCAGGCAGCCGAAAACGGCAGCTGTGCTTTTGGTTTTATCTTATGCTGCCGGAATTTGCTTTATGACTACTGCGGAGAAATGGCATCCTGAGGATGCAGAGAGTGCTTTTTCTTCTATGAGAGTTGCATTTTCTGCTTCGAGTTCATCAATTCGAAAACGATATTTATCATCAGGAAGCTCCATCGCTCCAGGAAGCAATGGTTTCATATCCTTATCGCTCCTTTCGAATGGTGTAAAGAGAAAGCCGGCGTCAGTCTGACGCCGGCTGGATCTGTGAGATGTCGCTGTCGATCATCATGGAATAATTGGTATAGTAAACGACGAAGCCGGGCTTTGCCCCGTTGGGCTTTTTGACGTGTTTTTTCTCTACATAATCCACTTCGACCTTGTCTGAGCCGCGGTTTTTGGAATAATATGCCGCGAGGCGTGCGGCTTCCTCGAAGGTGGCATCGGAGGGCATGGTGCCCTTCGCGCGCACAATCACGTGGGAGCCGGGCACACCCTTCGCGTGAAACCACCAGTCGCTGCCGGAGGCGAGCCGGAAGGTCAGCTCGTCATTCTGGTAATTGTTTTTGCCGACGTAAATATCGTAGCCGTCGGAGGAAATGTAGTGGTAAGGGCGCGAGGTGATCTTCACCTTTTTGCCGGTACCTCGGCGGCGGATGTAGCCGGCGTCTGTCAGCTCCTCCCGGACCTGCACCAGATCCTCCTCTGCCAGGGCCATATCCAGGAAGGCGCAGATGGATTCCAGGTGCTCGATTTCGGCTTTGGTATCGCGGGTCAGCTCGCTGAGTGCCTCGAAGGTGCGCTTGAGCTTGCCGTATTTGTCGAAATATTTCTGCGCGTTTTCCTGCGGCGTCAGGGTGGGATCGAGCGGGATCGTGATCATTTCGCCGGTATAATAGTTTAAAGCCTCAAAGCTTTTGGCTTTGGGCGGGACATCATAGCCATAGGTATGGATCAATTCGCCGTAGACGCGGTATTTGTCGCGCTTTTCCGTATCCTTAAGCTGCTTTAGCTGCAGCTCGTATTTTTTGCGGCAGCGGTCGAGCGCGGTCGTGGCGATCCGGCGCAGGTCTGAGGATTTCTGGCGGATCCGCGTCAGCGTATTTTTCATCGCGTAGTACTGCTCCAGCATTTCAGAGGGCGAGTCAAAATGCCGCACGTTTTCGTACAGGGTCAGAGGCAGGGAAGAAAACTCCACGGGAACCTGTTCGTCCGTGTCCTCGTAGAAAATGGAAGGGGAGAACTGTTTCTCCTTTACCTCCTGCATCATCCGCTCAAATACATGATAAATGTGGGTCATGGCCAGCTCGTCAAAGGACCGCGCGCTCTGTGAGGACTCTATCCCTGCCTCATGGCAGATTTCCTCCGCAATGAGAGGGCTGATGCCGGTGTAGGAAGTGTAGATGGCTTTGGCAAGCGGCGCCGGCTTTGCGAAAACTACCGTGCAGAATTCTTCCTGCGAGGTGGCAAGCGGGTCGGCCTTTTCCTGCGTGACTGCGATAAAATACGGCCTCCCGGGCAGCACCTCGCGCACAGAGCTGGTCATCGCACCGACATGCTTGATGCTGTCGATGATCATGCCGGTATCGTCGCAGAAAATCAGATTGCTGTGTTTGCCCATCAGCTCGATGATCAGATCCTTGCGGCAGAGGTCCCCCATCTCGTTGTAGTGCTCAATCTCGAAATGGATGATGCGCTCCAGGCCGGGCTGCCAGATGCGCGTGATCCGGCCGTTGGCGATGTGCTTGCGCAGAAGCATGCAGAAATTCGGCGCGGTCATCGGAGAGGGCTTGTTTGTCTGCGTCAGATAGATCAGCGGCAGGCTCGCACTCGCCGAGAGCAGCAGTCGATACTGCCCTGAAGGGCTTTTCAGGGTGAGCAGCAGCTCATCCGCCTCCGGCTGCGCGATTTTGCTGATCCGCGCACCTGTCAGCTTTTCGGAAAGCTCCGCGGTAATATTGGATAAAACAATGCCGTCAAGGGCCATTGGTGGTTCCTCCTGTCTGGGAAATATGATACAAGGAAAGCCGCGCAACTGAAAATCGCTGCGCGATTGGCGCGGCCTGCGTCCATGCTCGCTGCGCGAGTACGGACATATGATACAAGGAAAGCCGCGCAACTGAAAATCGGTAGCGTTCTCGATTTGCAAGCAAATCGGAACATTCTGCGCGATTGTATATCCCGTACGAAGTGCGGGATGCCCACATCCACAATCAGAGATTATGGACATACCTCGCTCCCACATAATAGCAGATGTCTTTAAAAAAAACAATGGCGCTCTATTGAGTTTTATGGGAAAAACATGTATACTGAAAATTAAAAAACAGTTGACAGCAAATGCGGGAAGCTGCCTTATATTATCTTATTTGTAATCGAGCAGGAGAAAAAATGAACGAAGAATACACATCACTCGGTGAGCCTGTGCAGGGGGATCCGGAGGCGATTGCCGGCACGGGCAGTATTGCCGAGCTGGAGCAGTACAGCTATTTTGACGGGACACGGATCCTGAATTCCTGTAATCTGCCGGCGGATTCCCGCAGAGCAGGAGAAAAGCTGGCTGCGCAGGGAGCTGTAAAAGACTGCATGGTTTCCTCCGGCTATGAACGGTATGGACAGGATGGGGAAATGATCGGACAGATTTCCTGGCATGTGAAGGAAAAACGCCGGGAGTTTGACACGATCATCACGTTTGACAGACATTCTGTGAAAAAGGCGCGGTGTGAGTGTGCGAAATGCATGAAAAAATATGGCCGGTACGGCTGGTATTATGATTCGGATTCAAACTGTGAATATGTGGCTGCTCTTTTATACGTGCTGCGGGATTATCTGCAGGCTCACAACATCGGGGATGCGACAGACCGTGATGCCAGTATTCTGATGGCCACCTACCAGCAGAAACGGACCAATCAGCTGGTTGCCAGTCAGACGGCAAAGGAGGGGAGCCTGACTTTAAAGCCGCGTCTGGTCAAAAAGGACGGAAGGCTTACCGCTACGTTTAAGATTGGTACGGGACGGCTGTTTGTGATCAAGCAGCTGGACGAGTTCTGCGCAAATGTGCGCAATGCGGCTACCGCACTTTATGGGACAAGTACAGAGATTAATCATCGCCGGAGCAATTTTACGGACGAGAGCAGGAAATGGCTCCGGTTTATCGAGCGGATTGTGCAGGAGGAGTCGGAATTCGCGCAACGGCTCGAGGACGCGACCAGAAATCGTTATTTTTATCAGAAATCCGCCAGTGTGGGCGGCATGCTGAATCTGTTTGGCTGGCGTCTGGACGAATTATACAATGAAATGGGCGACGAGGCCATAGAATATGAGGATCGCGACGCTGCAAAGACCCGGAAGCTGCTGCTTCACCGTGGAGAGGGAAATCCGCAGATCCGTGTGCAAATCTCTGAGGCTATGCTGGACGGGGAGACAGATGAACGGTACGATTCTCCGACGAAAAGTAAGACGGACGAACAGTACGATCCTCTGGCGGAAATGAGGAAATTATTGGGAGACCGACTGGGAGACGGCCCATCCGGGAATCATTCTTTTTCACGGAACAGGGGACAAGCGGCGTCACACGGAGCCTCCGGGGGTGCAGACAATGCTGACAGAACCTTTCACGGGATTGAAGTCGAGGGCTCCATGCCGGAGCTGTTCTTTGGAATGAACCACGCATATTATGTGGATGGAGATGTCCTTCGCCGGTCGGATCCGGAATTTCAGGAAAAAATAGAGACGCTTGTCTCAATGACCGATGAGTTCGGAGAGTTTTCTTTCCGTGTCGGGCGCAACCGAATGGCGGAGTTTTACTATCAGGTATTGCCGGCGCTGCAGGATGTGGTACAGGTGATCGAGACAGATCCGGATCGGATTCATGCGTTTCTGCCGCCGAATGTGACTTATGTGTTTTATCTGGACGCACAGGACGGGGATGTGATGTGCAGTCCGGTTTCCTGCTATGAAGAAAAGGAATGTTCGCTGCTGGATACCATAGAGGAAGACCGGAGCGAGCCGATCGAGCGGTATCGTGACATTTCGGCGGAGCAGGAAGTCCTCTATCAGATTGCCCCGTGGTTTCCACAGGTGGATTTCAGACGCCGGGAACTGCGCTGCGGCGGGGATGAGGATCTCATTTACCAGGTGATGACGGATGGCGTGGAGAAAATGCTGACCCTCGGGGAAGTGCGCTGCACGAACCGTTTCCGCGCCCGCAGACGGATCCGCCAGGTGAAGGTGTCGGTCGGCGTTTCTGTATCCGGCGGACTGCTGGATCTGGATATTTCGACGGAGGATGTTCCTCAGGATGAGCTGCTGGAGATTTTAAACAGCTATCGGATCAAAAAGAATTATTACCAGCTGAAGGATGGGTCTTATGTAAATCTTGATGACCGCTCGCTGGAGCTGCTTGCGGAGATGATGGATTCCATGCATCTGAAGCCGAAGGAGTTTGTAAAAGGCAAGATGCATCTGCCGTTGTACCGCACGCTGTATCTGAACAGGATGCTGGAAGAAAATGACAGCGTCTATACTGATCGGGACAGCCGCTTCCGCGAGATGGTGAAGGAGTTCAAGACGATCAATGACGCGGATTTTGATGTGCCCAAAAGCCTTTCCGGGATTATGCGCCAATACCAGAAGGACGGCTACAAATGGCTGCGCACCCTGGAGGCCTGGCAGTTCGGCGGGATTCTGGCGGACGATATGGGGCTTGGAAAGACGCTGCAGGTGATCGCGGTGCTGCTGGCTGCTAAGGAGGCGCGGGAAACGAGCGTTTCTCCTGCGCAGGTACCTGCAGTATCTCTCGTGGTCTCACCCGCCTCGCTGGTCTTCAACTGGGGAGAGGAATTCGCCCGCTTCGCTCCGACTCTGCGTATTTTGCTGGTGACGGGGACGCAGGAGGAGCGTCAGAGAAAGATTGCTTCTTGTCAGGAATACGATGTGCTGGTAACCTCCTACGACCTGCTCAAGCGCGATATTGATCACTACGAGGATATTTCATTTGAATATGAGGTGATTGACGAGGCGCAATACATCAAAAACCATACGACCGCGGCCGCGAAAGCCGTGAAGGTGATCAAAAGCCGGTATCGTTTCGCGCTGACCGGTACGCCGATTGAGAACCGCTTAAGTGAGCTGTGGAGCATTTTTGATTTTCTGATGCCCGGATTTTTATACGCTTATGATACATTTAAGCGGGAGATGGAGACACCGATTGTAAAATATCAGGATGAGCAGGTCATGAAGCGCCTGCAGAAGATGACCGGCCCGTTTATTCTGCGCAGGCTGAAGGAGGATGTCCTGAAGGACCTGCCTGACAAGCTGGAGGAGGTGCGCTATGTGCGCCTGGGAGAAGAGCAGCAGAAGCTCTATGACGGTCAGGTGGTTCACATGCGGGAAACCATTGCTTCCCAGGATTCGGCGGAATTTAATAAGAGCAAGCTTGTGATCCTGACAGAGCTGATGCGTCTGCGTCAGATCTGTTGTGACCCGGCCCTCTGCTTTGAAGGCTACCGCGGCGAGTCTGCGAAGGCGGACGCCTGCATGGATCTGATCCGCAGCGCCATGGACGGCGGACACAGAATGCTGCTGTTTTCGCAGTTTACCTCGATGCTGGAGATTTTAAAGAGCAGGCTTGATGCGGAGAAGATTGGGTACTTTGTGATCACGGGAGCGACGCCCAAGCAGGAGCGCCTGCGGCTGGTGAAGGAGTTTAACAGCGGCAGCACGCCGGTATTTCTGATCTCTCTGAAGGCCGGCGGCGTTGGGCTGAACCTGACTGGCGCGGACATGGTCATTCACTATGATCCGTGGTGGAATGTCGCCGCGCAGAATCAGGCGACCGACCGCGCACACCGTATCGGCCAGACGAAAAAGGTGACGGTGTTTAAGCTGATCGCCAAGCATTCCATCGAGGAAAAAATTCTCAAACTGCAGCAGGACAAGAGCGACCTGGCCGACCAGGTGATCAGCGGCGAGAGCTCCGCGCTTGGCAGCATGACAAAGGACGAGCTGCTCGACCTGCTGGATGGAAACGTGTAACCGGAGATTATGTGGTCCCAATTTATGCGTGACAGGAAATATATGCACGGAGATTCTGACGTGAAAATTGAATTACGGTGGAATTCATGTTACGAAAATTTATTGACGGTATCGGATGAATCAAGTATAATCGAAACAGTGCAAAAACGCAGCATGGGCGTGCGCCCGGAGTAGCTGTACATTGGGTTACGCGTTTCACTCGCGCTGTGCACCTGCTGCGGGGCGCGGGATGTCTGTTTAGCTTTCGCCGGATGTATCCTTTCTTTTGACGCAGGATATTCGCCGGCCGAGGCGAAGCGTAGATGAGAGAGAGCAAGTAACGCTATATTGGAGTTTTACAGGAAAGGCAGTATCATGATAAAGAGCATGACAGGCTTCGGAAGATGTGAGTATCTTTCCGGCAGCAGAAAATTTACGATAGAAATACGTTCGGTGAATCACC
>JAJBVE010000052.1 GCA_020859995.1 Clostridiales bacterium | reverse complement strand
TAAAAAGAGGTTTCTTCGACATTTTCAACCGTACTCTCGCTGATCTGCGGCTGAATCACAAACGGCAAAAACGCCCCCAGAAATATATAGAGTGTAATATAAAGCACCGGACTGCGGAAAAAGGCAGGAATTCTCTTTTCTGCAACAGGCTTTCCTGCTTTTTCTTTCCATATGGCAATGATAACCCGGACCTTCGCCACAAGATCGGCCAGCATCGCAATGCTATCTACACTGCTAAGAATATCGAAAAAGAGATAACTGTCCTCTCCCGCCGCAAGCCCAAAACAATCCGTAACCGCAGCAAAAAGGATACATCTGACAGAAATCGATACGGCTTTTTCTTTTCCTGTGAATTTCCGTTTTACATAACCATAAAGTCCGAAACAGAATATGCCATAGATCAGGAAAACTGCAATCAGCACCACAGCAGCCGGATATTTCCATATCAGTGCAAATGTAATAAGCACTAAAAAGCTATATATCATTGCCGTCACGATCGGGCAAATATTATTTTTGTATTCTGTCCTCATTTGTTCATGCTTTCTTTAGAAAAGGAAACCCATGATTTAAAATCCCTTCAGCAATTCCATAAATTCTTCCCCGCTGAAGCTCTTTTTTCATTCTGAAAATGTCCCAAATATGGGCAAGGATTGATCTTATATGTACATCAGCACAAGCCTGTTTTTTCCAGCACCTCTGAAACTTTATGTACAGAAATAATTTCCAGGCTTTTCTTTACTTCCAAAGGTACCTCGTCAAGGTCATTTTCATTTTCCACCGGGATAAAGACTGTTTTAATGCCTGCCCGTACCGCAGCCATAAGTTTCTCAGGCAGCCCACCGATCGGCATCACACATCCGCGAAGGGACACCTCTCCCGTCATCGCGATCTCCGAAGAAACCGCTTTTCCGGTTACAAGGGAAACGATTGCGGTGGTCAGAGTAATCCCGGCTGATGGTCCATCCTTCGGAACGGCTCCGGACGGGACATGAATATGCAGATCGTTTTTCTCAAATAATTCCGCTTTTTCCGGGAATCTGCTCTTTGCAAGGCTGACCGCGATCTGCACGGATTCTTTCATAACGTCGCCAAGCTGTCCCGTGATAATTATATTTCCCTTCCCTTTGGTAAAAAGAGCTTCGATAAACAGAATCTCGCCGCCCGCCTGTGTCCACGCCAGACCGGTCACCACGCCTGGCTGTTTCTGCTCCAGCATATGGTCGTGCAGAAGAGGTTTCATATCCAGATATTTCTGCAGCTGACCGGGTGTGACCGATATACGCCGGCTGTTTCCTTCTACCAGACGGACAGCCGCTGTACGGCAAAGGGTATCCAGCCGCTTCTTCAGGCCGCGTACTCCTGCTTCCATGGTATAATCGGAAATGATCGTGCGCAGCGCAGCATCGGAAACCTGCAGTTTTTCCTGATGAATGCCCATTTCTTCCATTGCCCTCGGCAGCAGATGCCGTTTCGCGATCTGGAATTTTTCCGAAGCTGTATATCCTGGAAACTGAATAACCTCCATACGGTTCAGCAGCGGCTCCTGAATCGTGTCCGTGGTATTTGCCGTGCAGACAAACAGCACGTCAGAGAGATCATATGGCACGTTCATATAGTGGTCGGTGAAGGTACTGTTCTGCTCCGGATCAAGGACTTCCAATAATGCGCTCGACGGATCACCGCCATAATCCTTTGCCAGCTTGTCCACCTCATCCAGCACCACCACCGGATTCGATACACCGCTCCGTTTGATCCCTTCCATGATTCTGCCAGGCATGGCCCCGACATAGGTACGGCGGTGTCCGCGGATTTCCGCCTCGTCACGGATGCCACCAAGGCTCACCCGCACATATTCCCTGCCAAGCGCCTTCGCAATGCTCTGTCCAATACTCGTTTTTCCGGTGCCGGGAGCCCCGACGAAAAGCAGAATAGATCCGGACTGCTTTTGATTCAGCGTCATCACCGCCAGCTGCTGCACGATCCTGCGCTTTACCTTCTCAAGACCAAAATGATCCGCATCAAGGATTTTTCGCGCTTCCTTCAAATTCACCGGCTGCATTTCTTCTTTTTTCCAGGAAAGAGTGGTCACAAAATCAAGATAATCATACAGCATCCCATATTCATGGCTGTCCTGTCCCTCCTGCTTCATGCGGTTCAGGACTTTTATCGCTTCAGCATGGGCTGTCTCATTCATCCCGGACTCTTCAATTTTCTTTTCAAATTTCCTCACATCAGAAATATTTTCCGGATGCAGCTCATCCAGTTCATTTTGCAAAAATTCGATTTGCTTCTTAATCGCCTGCTCGCGGTAAACCTTTTCATTCTGGCTCTGCTGCGCTGCGGCCGCTTCCTTCTTTATCTTTTCCGCCTCCAGGTACTGATAAATCGCCTGTTCCATGCGCTCAGTCCTCTCAGAAAGCGTATCAGCCGCCAGAATCTGATACTTCTCTTCATTTGAAATCGTCAGCTGATAGGACATTGCCGCGGTCATTTCTCCCAGAGAATCCCACTGCTGTATATAATTGTGCGCAAGCAGACTGAACTGCATATTCTGTGTATTCTGTATACTCTGAAGAAAGGCCGTCCTGGCATTGTCAAAACGTTTCGCAGCCTCTTCCGTGTTCAAATCTTCAATATCCTGACGTTTGCTCAGCGTCACTTCTATCGTCCCATCCACAACGTCGATTGAATCTATGTTGACACGGCTGCCTGTTCTGATTTTCACGTTTCCTTCTTTGTCGACTGCTTCAATCATACCGGTTATGCCGATCGGATAAAAATCATCCGGCCGCATGTCTTCCCGTGTTTTATCCTCTTTCAGCGTCAGAAACACTACAGTCTGTCCCTGCTCTCCGATTGCCTTTGTTACCTCATGAAAATATTTTCCGTCAAAATAAAGATTAATTTCCGGAACAATCACAATATTATAATAAGGAACAATAATCATAGCCGTCTCCTTCCTGTCAAAAATCAAATATATGGAAAAACCGCAGAACTGACTATCCTGCGGTTTTCTCACTTATCAGAGGCTGTGTTTTTCTCACAGCCACACAAGTTAGTAATCCATATCACCAGCGCCAGCCGGTGCTGCAGGTGCCGGTTCTTTGATGTCACCAGCTGCTGCTTCCGTGGTCAGCAGAGTGGAAGCTACGCTGGTCGCGTTCTGCAGGGCAGTTCTCGTCACCTTCACCGGATCAAGGATGCCTTCCTGCACCATATCCACATACTCTTCTTTGTAGGCATCAAATCCAATCCCCGGCTCAGATTCATGAACCTTGTTTACAATCACAGCACCTTCCAGTCCTGCGTTTTCTGCGATGTAGTAAAGCGGGGCTTCCAGTGCTTTCAGGATGATGTTTGCTCCGGTCTTCTCATCTCCTTCAAGAGACTCCGCAACCTTCTCTACATCCTTAGACGCATGGATGTACGCAGAGCCGCCGCCAGCGATAATGCCTTCTTCCACGGCTGCCCTGGTCGCTGCGAGAGCGTCCTCCATGCGAAGCTTTGCCTCTTTCATCTCGGTCTCGGTCGCGGCCCCGACACGGATCACCGCGACCCCGCCTGCCAGCTTCGCCAGACGCTCCTGGAGCTTTTCTTTGTCATAGTCCGATGTAGTCTCCTCAATCTGAGAACGGATATGGGAAACTCTCGCCGCAATCGCGTCTTTGTCGCCAAGTCCGTCCACAATCACGGTGTTCTCTTTCTGAACCTTTACGGATTTTGCACGCCCCAGCATTTCCATCGTGGTATCTTTCAGTTCCAGGCCGAGATCCTCGGAAATCACCTGGCCGCCCGTCAGGATTGCAATATCCTGCAGCATTTCCTTGCGGTTGTCGCCATAGCCCGGTGCTTTTACGCCAACCACATGGAAGGTTCCGCGAAGCTTATTAACAATCAGAGTTGACAATGCTTCCCCTTCAATATCCTCCGCGATGATCAGCAGCTGCTTTCCGGACTGCACGATCTGCTCCAGGAGCGGAAGAATATCCTGAATGGTGCTGATCTTCTTATCTGTAATCAGAATCAGCGGCTCTTCCAGCACAGCTTCCATCTTCTGATTGTCTGTTACCATATAGGAAGAAACATAGCCTTTATCGAACTGCATTCCTTCAACCAGCTCGATCTCCGTCTTCATGGTCTTTGATTCTTCAATCGTGATCACGCCGTCCTCGGAAACCTTCTCGATCGCATCTGCAACCATCTCACCAACCGTATCGTCTCCGGAAGACACTGCGGCGACTCTGGTAATCTGCTCCTTGCCGCTCACCTTTTTGCTCATGCCCTTGATGGATTCCACCGCGGCATCGGTGGCTTTCTTCATGCCCTTGCGCAGCTCAATCGGATTCGCGCCGGCAGCGATATTCTTCAGCCCTTCCTGCACCATCGCCTGTGCGAGTACGGTAGCGGTCGTGGTGCCGTCTCCGGCTACGTCATTCGTCTTTGACGCGACTTCCTTGATCAACTGTGCGCCCATATTTTCAAACGGATCTTCCAGCTCAATCTCTTTCGCGATCGTCACGCCATCGTTCGTGATCAGCGGAGAACCGTAAGATTTATCAAGCACTACATTCCTTCCCTTCGGTCCGAGCGTTACGCGAACCGTATCAGCCAGCTTATTTACTCCGGTTTCCAGGGCTGTCCTTGCATCAACACTGTATTTTAATTCCTTTGCCATAATTCAAATTTCCTCCTTAACAACTGCTTCTATGATTTATCTTCAGCAAATCATTCTTCCACCAGAGCAAGGATATCGCTCTGCTTTACAATGATGTATTCATCCTCTCCAAGCTTTACTTCCGTGCCGGAATATTTGGAATAAATTACCGTATCTCCCGGCTTTACCGTCATCTTTACTTCCCTGCCATCAACAAGGCCGCCCGGCCCGACTGCGATGACTTCCGCTTCCTGCGGTTTTTCCTGTGATCCGGACATCAGGATGATACCCGACTTTGTAGTTTCCTCTGCCTCGCGCTGCTTCAGCACGACTCTGTCTGCTAATGGTGCTAACTTCATAAGTGCTAATCCTCCTACTTCAATCTTGCTTTGCATTTATAGCTTCTCTCAGGTGTCGTTCGTTTGTTATACGAAATATAGCACACTTATTAGCACTCGTCAATAGTGATTGCTAATAATTTACACTTATTTTAGATTTTAGCTACTTTTGTAAAAATTCCATTTTCTTCCAGCAAACAAACGATACAACACAAGCAAACAGCAGCCTGCAGTAATTCCGGCAATATAACTTACAAGAATCTCATAATAGTCTTTCTTAGCAGCCATTCCTGTCACTTCCCTTCATTTGAAAAATCCCCGGGAATACTCCCGGGGAGAAATTCTGTCACTCAATCGTCACGTAATGATTCTCTTCTACCTGTTTTCTGGCATCCATGCGCGGAATCCGAAGCTGCAGAACACCGTCTTCAAACTTCGCATGAATCTCCTCCTGCTTTACATTCTCGCCATCCATCTCTGCAAATGGATCATCCATCCAGTCATTCCATAAATTCTCTCTGAAAATACTTGGCATCAGCATATATCATTACTCCTACTTTCACAATCTGCTTATTATTAAAATCGCAAAGATTATTCTTTCTTTTGTTCTAGTTGTGTTATAACGCAGTTTGTTAGCCAAGTTAAGATGTGAGTGCTATTTTTTCTACCGCATTTTTGTTCGTTTCTCAGAAATATTGAATTTACGCGGTTTTTCTAGCATCCGGACAGTTTTTTCATCCTTCAAAAGCAGTGATTTTCCGGGACGAATCCAAGCTAAAAATTGATTGTTCCTGAAAAGTGCTTCAAAAAAACTGATGCTCAGTCAGAATAATGTTGCAGAGCCTGTATGTACACTTCTCCGATTGGGCTGATTTTTATTCCTTTTTGCTTTACATAACCGATGCAGATTTTTTCTGACTCAACAAGCGGAATTGCTTTATAGTCCTCTCCGTTCAGTTCTTCGCAGATAATACCAGAACAAAGTGTATATGCGTTCAGACCCACCATAAGATTCAGCAATGTAGCCCGATCACTTG
>JAJBVE010000216.1 GCA_020859995.1 Clostridiales bacterium | reverse complement strand
GCCCGTATGTGTGCCTAAACCAGGCATTTAATGAGTAATAGGGTTTGCCCAGCCAGTCTGTCAAATTGAGACCTCCGTTATTTTATCCAGCCAGAACTTCTTATGCTTCCGCGAGAAATGCCCGGTATCCTCTCAAAGCCTCATATACATCCGCCTTGCTTGTGACTTCCATCGGCGCGTGCATATTCATGACTGCCACACCGCTGTCAATGACCTCCATGCCATAGAGCGCGGCTATGTAGGCGATTGTTCCGCCTCCGCCGACATCGACCTTGCCAATTTCCGCATTCTGGAACAGGACTTCATATTTATCCAGCAAAGCACGGACAGATGCGATATATTCTGCGTTCGCGTCATTGCTGCCGCCTTTTCCGCGGGAGCCGGTGTATTTATTCAGCACCAGTCCGCCTCCAAAGAAAGCACTGTTTTTCTTGTCAAAGCAGCTGGCATACAGCGGATCGTATGCGGCGCTCACATCTGATGACAGCATCCGGCAATGGCTTAAGGCGCGGCGCAGCGTGAGCTCGCTGTACTGCCCCATGCAGTCCATCAGCTCCGCGACGGTATTCTCAAAGAAGCGGGACTGCATGCCGGTCGCCCCGACGCTCCCGATTTCTTCCTTGTCCACCAGCAGACAGCAGCAGGTGTAATCCTGGGCCGGAGTATCCAAAAGCGCCGCCAGCGAAGTGTATGCACAGACACGGTCATCCTGTCCGTAGGCCATGATCATGCTGCGGTCAAGGCCGCAGTCTCTCGCCTTCGCTGCCGGTACTGCCTCCAGCTCTGCAGAGAGGAAATCCTCCTCTTCCATCCCGTATTTATCCCGGAGGATGGCGAGAATATGCTGCTTCACGGCCTCCTTTTCTGCCTTCTTATCCTCGGCGGCTTCTTTTTTCTCAGCGTCCGGCACATTCTTTCCTGCTGCTGGATCTTTCATTGCCGCAGCCTCAGACTTATCGGCACCTGACATATCGCTTTTGGCTGTTCCGTCATTTGATTTTTCCGTCGCTTCAGCCGTTGCGGAAGCTTCACATTTAGCCTCACATTTAGCCGAACCCATGGAATCCTTATTTGTCTCTTTTTCCGCTTTCAAAATCGGCCGACTCCCAACGAGGATGTCCAGATTTTCACCTTCAATGACTACGCTGGCTTTTTTCTGCATCTGCTCTCCAGCCAGATGCACCAGCAGGTCGGAAACAAACAGCACCGGATCGCCGTCATCCTCGCCTATGCACACAGGCACCCGGGTACCGTCCTTTTTGACCACTACTCCGTGGAGAGCAAGCGGGACAGTCACCCACTGATACTTTTTTATCCCGCCATAATAATGGGTGTCGAGATAAGCCAGCTCCGTATCTTCATAAAGAGGATCCTGTTTGACATCCAGACGCGGGGAATCAATGTGTGCTCCAAGGATCCGCATTCCGGCTTCCAGCGGTTGTTTCCCAATGACAAACAAGGCGATTGTTTTTTCCATGCCAGACGCATAGACCTTGTCCCCGGGCTGCAGAGAACTGCCCGACTGACGCACTTCGTCCAGACTGCGATAGCCATTTTCCTGCGCAATCCTGGTGATCTCGGTCACGCACTCACGCTCCGTCTTACCGGCATCCAAAAATGCCCGGTAATTTTCGGAAAGTGTCTCCAGTTCCTCCAGCTGCTCTTTCGTGTATGTGCTCCATGCATTCTTCTTTTTAGTCATTCTCTTCGCCATCCTTTGTCAGTTTCTTAATGTTTCTCATTCTTTATGCTTTTCGCTCTTTATGTTTGCGTTCTTTATGTTTTGCGTTATTTCGCGATTTTCACCTTTTTTACGCTGCTCCACGCGCTGTAATAGTTCGTACCATTAACGGTCTTGTAGGTGCGAATCCTCACATAGTAGGTCTTTCCCTTCGTAAGACTGCTTAAAGATACGCTTACGCTCGACGCGCCGGACACCTTCTTTGTCTTGTTGCCGCTCGCGAATGTTTTGCTTTTGGAATACTGAATCTGATAGCCGGATACTTTCGTAACCGCTGTCCACTTTACCTTTGCCTTGCCGGAGGCAGAATTCTTTACACTGGAAAGAGTGGCCCCGGTCAGACGAACCACCGTTTTTCCTGAGACAGTGCCTTTGACACTTCCAGCGTAAGGAACCACCTTGTATATGTAGGTCGTCCCGTTCTTATTCGCGACCTTCGTATCTGTATAGCTCACTGTGGAAGAGCTCTTGATTGTCTTAATCCGGCTGTAGCTGCCCGAACTGGTCTTTCGGTAAATATAATATCCATCCGCCGCGGAAACAGTGTTCCACTTCAGGGTAATCCCCTTCGCGGTATTCTTCAGGCTGGATATCTTGCATGCGGACAGAGCCACCTTCTCCTCAGACATATTATAGTGGATCGTGGCACCTGTAAGCGCCGAATTGCCCTCATCAGAAATATTGATTGCCGCCCAGGAAGCGGAGGAGCCTGCGTAATATACATCCTTCAGGTTATAGCAGCTGCCAAATGCGTTGGCTTCTATGCTGGTCACGCTTGCAGGAATAGTGATTGTTTTCAGCGAGTTGCAGTAGAGAAACAGGCACCCGCTTAACGTTTTCACGCCGGAAGGAATCGTGATCTCCGTTAAATTCTGGCACGAATAAAAGGCAGAATTATCGATCTCAGTCAGACCGTCAGAGAGATCGATGGTTTTCATATTGGCGAAGGCAAATGCCATCAGGCCGATCGAAGTGACACTGTCCGGCATCGTGACGCTCTCAATTCCCAGTTCTTCGAAGGCGCAGTCCCCTATACTGGTCACTCCATTTTCAATTACGACGGATTTTACCTCAAGCCCCGCGCTCCTCCATGGGTTTATATCCGTATCTTCAAACCCTTCTAGCGAGTAATCATACATTTTCCCTTTTCATGCTCTGACAAAAGAATCGCGAAACTGTCGTTATTATAACCCGCCGCGCTGTCTGATGCAATAGACTTTCGAATAACAAATATTGAAATGTCTGTCTCAATTTTCATCCTCCATCCTGATTCGCGCACATTTCGGAAAAGATCCTGTCATGTTGTCAGCCTATCAGCATCCGTTCCAACTCTCTCGCTGCGACACTGAGTGGACTGTCGATACGCTTAATAAGGCAGATGGCCCGCTGCGGAAGCGGTTTTTCAAGAGAGAGCCGGTATATGCCGCCAATCTCCGATTGTGAATTTCGATCGTCCAATTCAGAAAAAGGGATACTCTCCGGTCGGAACGGCAGCGCAGATTCTTCAGCCATATGAATGCTTCCCATCTTCCCCGCCTCCTGCTCCACAAATTTTTCCGGTACAATGCCGATTCCGAGATTGCTTTTCACAAGCGGCAGGATCTGATCTGCTGTGGTGACCTCAATATCCGGCCTGAGTGCCACGCCCTGCTGTTCAAAAAACCGTGTCAGGAATTGATACGTATAGGTCTGCGCGTTCAGGCAGATCAGCGGCAGCTCCATCAGCTCCGCGTAGGTGATCGTTTGATACTGCAAAGAGCGAAAGCTTTCCCCGCACACAAAAATCTCCTGTATGTGCGAAATTTCCCGCATTTTCAAAGATTTCGGGACGGCATCCGGCGCCGGTGCAGTCACGACTGCGAAATCCGCGAGGTTATTTTTGACAGCTTCAATGGCCTGATAAATCGTAAAATTGGCCAGCCGAATCCGCACGTTTGGATAAAGCAGGCGGTACCGCTCCAGCACTGGCAGCATATGGCAGCGCAGCGCAATCTCGCTGGCCGCGATGGACACCGTTCCGCTGTGCAGGCTCCGGTCGGAAGCAATCTCCCTCTCCCCTGCCTGCAGATGTTCCCCGGCTACTTCCACATGCGCGTACAGCTTCTCGCCCTCCGGCGTCAGCCTGGTTCCCCTCGGAGAACGCACGAACAGCTTGCAGCCCAGCTGCTCCTCCAGCTTATTGAGTACCTTCGTCACATTTGGCTGACTCTTCTCCATAGCTTCGGCAGCTTTCGAAATATTCCCATACTTTGCCACGTAGTAAAAGGCCTTGTAATAATCGTAAGAAATGTCCATCCTCAATCCCCTTGTGAACGCTTTTTCATTCACTCTCTTTTTATATCATATTCTAAAAGAATAATCATTATTTTCTTTATATATTTGAAATATAACTCTGATCTGATTATAATGGGGAACGGTGTGATTTTCAAGAAGGGAGTACATTTTTCATGAGCAGCGATCAGCGAAAGAATCAAAACAAAACCCGCAAATCATTAAATAAAGATCTCACGGTCGGAGATCCAGGAAAGGTTCTCTGGCAGTTCTGCCTGCCCTTGTTCGGCAGTATTATTTTCCAGCAGCTCTATAACATTGCCGACAGCCTTGTGGCTGGTAAATTTATCGGCGAAAACGCGCTGGCGGCGGTCGGCAACAGCTATGAGGTGACACTGATTTTTATTGCCTTCGCATTCGGATGCAACATGGGATGCTCGGTGATCGTCTCGCAGCTCTTTGGCGCGCATGACTATAAAAATATGAAGACCGCCGTGTCCACCGCCTGGATCGCCAGCGCGGCGCTCTGCGTGATTCTGATGATTATTGGACTTCTGGGCTGCGGCTCACTGCTGCGTCTGATTCAGACACCGGATGAGGTGTTCGCGGATTCCAGGCTTTATCTGAACATTTACATCTGGGGGCTGCCGTTCGTCTTCTTTTACAATATTTCGACCGGCATTTTTTCCGCGCTTGGCGATTCGAAGACTCCGTTTGTATTTCTGGCGGCCTCCTCGACCTCCAATATCGCCGTTGACATCTTTTTTGTTACAGTATTTCAGATGGGCGTCGCCGGAGTCGCGTGGGCGACCTTTCTCTGCCAGGGGATCAGCTGCGTGCTGGCTGTGCTTGTAGTGGCCAAACGTCTGAAGGAAATCCCCGGAGCCGAGAAAGCGCCTGTCTTTTCTGCGCGTCTCCTGAAACGGATCACGGTCGTCGCGGTACCCAGCATCCTGCAGCAGAGCTTTATCTCAGTCGGAAATATCATGATCCAGAGTGTCATCAACAGCTTCGGCACGGGCGTGATGGCCGGCTACTCGGCCGCTGTAAAATTGAATAATCTGGTCATTACCTCTTTCACGACTCTGGGAAACGGCATTTCCAACTATACTGCCCAGAACATCGGCGCCGGGAAACGTCCCCGCGTAAAAGACGGGTTCCGGGCCGGTGTCCGGATGGTATGGGTCATCAGCCTTCCTCTGGCTCTTTTGTACTTTGTATGCGGCAAATATCTGCTGTACCTGTTTCTGGATAGTCCTACAGAGACCGCGCTGCAGACCGGCATGACCTACCTGCGGATCCTCTCGCCCTTCTACTTCGTTGTCTCTGTAAAGCTCGTCGCCGACGGAATCCTGAAAGGCGCAAGCATGATGACACGTTTCATGATCTCGACCTTCACCGACCTGATTCTCCGTGTCTCCCTCGCCATCTTACTTTCCGGAACCAGCCTCGGAGCCACCGGGATCTGGTGTGCATGGCCGGTCGGCTGGACCATCGGAACCATTCTTTCCGTCTGGTTTTATTATAGAGGCTTCACCGGCTCAGACTCCGAATCGGTTAAATAAGTGTCTGTTTTGCAAAGAGAGTTTTGCGCATCATAAAAAACTCCAATCAGCAGTGTCATTTGATTGGAGTTTTTAGTCTCAATTCTTCTTCCGCAGCTGTCTCTGATAAAAATACAGCACAATCCTCTCCAGATACCGTTTCAATACAATCTGGATCTCTTCCTTGGGGTGGATCGGCTTCACCAGCACCGAATACAGCCCCGTGCGCCTCGCCCCATACACATCCGTAAAAAGCTGATCCCCGACAAACAGCGTGTTTTCCTTCGTCGTCCCCATACGCTCCATCGCCCTCTCGTATCCCTTCCGGGAGGGCTTATGCGCATCCTCTATAAAATGCGCCCCGATGTCCACATTAAACATCTCCACCCGCTCCCGCTGATTATTTGAAAGCAGGCAGCACTCAAACCCCAGCGACTTCAGATCACCAAACAAAACCCGGGCCCGATCATCCGCCGGAGCCCCGTGGGGCACCAGCGTATTATCAATATCAAAAATAATCCCCCGGTACCCCCGCTTATAAAACCCCGCGTAATCTACCACATACGCCGAGTCCAGATATTCATCCGGGTAAAAACACTCCAGCATAATAACCTCCAGCTCAAATAACATCAAACAGCGACAGCTGATTTGTCTCCGGCAGCCCATCGAGTATTTTCAGGTCCGCCAGCAGATCTGTCATGGTCTTCCCGACCTTGGCGCGCGTCATGAAGTCGTCCTTCGACAAAAACGGCCCGTCCTTGCAGGCATCTACGATAGAAGCGGCCGCCTTTTCTCCCAGACCGGAAATGGAGTTCAAAGAAGGCATCAGATCATTCCCGACGATCTGGAATCGGGTCGCCTGTGCCTTGTAAATATCAATCGGCACAAAGTTCAGGCCCCTCGCATACATCTCCAATACGCTCTTCATATCTTTATAAGTATCCTGTTCCTTCTTGCTGAGCGAATCCATCCGTTTTTCATAATCCGCCATATGGTAAAGCAGCTTTTCCTTGCCCAGGCACATCAGCTCATAGTCAAAGCCTGACGCACGGATGCTGAAATAGGCCGCGTAATAGGCCTGCGGATAATTGATCTTGCAGTAAGCGATCCTCCAGGCCATCATGACATAGGCGGCCGCATGTGCCTTCGGGAACATGTATTTGATCTTCTTGCAGGACCAGATGTACCAGTCCGGCACGTCATGCGCGATCATTTCCGTCTCCCACTCCGGCTTCAGCCCCTTGCCCTTGCGGACGCTCTCCATGATGGTAAAGGAAAGCTCACTGTCCAGTCCCTTGCCGATCAGGTAGATCATGATGTCGTCACGGGTACAGATGGCGGTGGAAATGGTCGCCTTTCCCTCCTGGATCAGGGTCTGCGCGTTCCCCAGCCACACGTCGGTACCGTGGGCCAGTCCCGCGATCCGCACCAGGTCGGAAAAATGCGTCGGCTTGGTATCAATCAGCATCTGCATGGCAAATTCCGTGCCGAACTCCGGGATGCCAAGAGAGCCTAAAGGCACGCCGCCGATGTCCTCCGGCGTGATGCCGAGGGCTTCCGTGCTGGTAAACAGAGACATTACCTGCGGATCATCCAGCGGAATCTCCTTCGGATCCAGGCCGGTCAGGTCCTGGAGCATACGGATCATCGTCGGATCATCGTGTCCGAGGATGTCCAGCTTGAGCAGGTTGTGGTCGATGGAATGATAATCAAAATGCGTCGTCACGATATCCGTGGTCATGTCGTTCGCCGGATGCTGCACCGGGGTAAAGGAATAGATTTCCTCCCCGATCGGCAGCACAATGATGCCGCCCGGATGCTGCCCCGTGGTGCGCCGCACGCCCACGCACCCCTGCACAATCCGGTCGATCTCACAGTTTCGTTTATGGATGTTGCGGTCCTCGTAATAATTCTTCACATAACCGAAGGCCGTCTTGTCCGCCAGAGTGCCGATCGTCCCGGCGCGATAGGTCTGCCCCGCGCCGAAAATAACCTCCGTATACTTATGCGCCTTACTCTGATACTCACCCGAAAAGTTCAGGTCGATATCCGGCTCCTTGTTTCCCTTAAACCCAAGGAAGGTTTCAAATGGGATATCAAATCCTTCCTTATTTAATTTTGTGCCGCACTTCGGACAGATCTTATCCGGCATGTCGCAGCCGGCCATCCCCGCGAATTTCCTGACATCCTCCGAATCAAAATCACTGTAATGACAGTTCGGACAGATATAGTGAGGACTTAAGGGATTCACCTCCGTGATACCGGACATCGTCGCGACAAAGGAGGATCCTACCGATCCCCGCGAGCCGACCAGATAGCCATCCGCGTTGGACTTCCACACCAGCTTCTGGGCGATGATATACATCACGGCGAAGCCGTTGGAGATGATGGAGTGCAGCTCCCGCTCGAGCCGTTCCGAGACAATCGGCGGCAGCTCCTCCCCATAAATCTCATGCGCCTTTTCGTAGCAGAGGTTCCGCAGAATCTGATCCGAATTCTCGATGACCGGCGGACATTTATCCGGGCGCACCGGGGAAATGCGCTCGCACATGTCCGCAATGCGGTTGGTGTTGGTGACAACGACCTCGTAGGCCTTCTCCTCACCCAGATAGGTGAATTCCTTCAGCATCTCCTCCGTCGTGCGCAGGTAGAGCGGAGCCTGTTCATCCGCATCCTTAAATCCGCGGCTGCCCATGATAATGCGGCGGTAAATCTCATCCTGCGGATCCAGAAAATGGACATCGCAGGTCGCCACCACAGGCTTATGGTACTGCTCGCCCAGCTCCACAATCCGGCGGTTGTAATTCTGCAGATCTTCAACTGTCTTTTTATCTTCCGCGTCGTCCCTGGTCATAAACATATTATTGCCGAGCGGCTGGATTTCCAGATAATCATAAAACTCCACCAGGCGCGCGATCTCCGGCGCGGACGCTCCCCGCACCAGCGCCCGGTACAGCTCTCCGGCTTCGCAGGCAGAGCCGATCAGAAGTCCTTCGCGGTATTTTTGCAGGACGCTTTTGGGAATCCGTGGATGACGGTTATAGTAGTCAATATGCGACCAGGACACCAGACGGTAAAGGTTTGTCCGCCCCACCTCATTCGCTGCCAGGATGATCACATGGTAAGTCGGCAGCTTTTTAATCTGATCCTTCGAAGAATGCCCCAGGGCATTCAGCTGCGCAAGTGTCGTAATCCCCTGTTTGTTCAGCATCACCAGAAATTTTTCAAAAATCTCCGCCGTACAGCCTGCGTCATCCACCGCACGGTGGTGATGCGCCAGCGAAACGCCCACCGCTTTGGCCACCGTATCCAGCTTAAACCGATTCAGCGCCGGCAGCAGGACACGCGCCATCGCGACCGTATCCACGGAGGTTTTGTCGCACGGAATCCCCAGCCTGGCGCAGTTTTCTTCGATAAAGCTCATATCAAAGGAAGCGTTGTGCGCCACCATCACACAACCGGAGCAAAATTCCATAAACTCCGGCAGAATCTTCTCGATGGTCGGCGCGTCCATCACCATACTGTCGTTGATGCTGGTAAGCTCTTCAATCCGAAACGGAATCGGCACCTGCGGATTGACAAATGTGCTGAATTTATCGGTAATTTTCCCTCCCTGCACCTTCACCGCGCCAATCTCGATGATGCGGTTATCCTGTGGGGAAAATCCGGTCGTCTCCAGGTCGAAGACCACAAAATCCGCCCCTAGCTCCTGCCCCTTCTCATTGACCGCAATTTCTTTCAGGTCATCTACCAGGTAGCCTTCCACCCCATAGATCACCTTAAAATCACTGTCCTTAGGGATGGCATGGTTCGCGTCCGGGAAGGCCTGCACATCGCCATGATCGGTGATTGCGATCGCCTTCTGTCCCCAGCTGATCGCCCGCGCGATAATATCCTTCACGTCCGAGACACCGTCCATATCGCTCATCTTGGTGTGGCAGTGCAGCTCCACGCGCTTTTTAACCGCCATATCCAGCCTTTTTTCCCGGAAATCCGCAATTTTTTTGATGCCCTGCACATTGCCGATCGTCAGCTGGCTGTCAAACCGGTCGATCGTGGTCACGCCCTTCAGGCTTATGAACGCTCCCACCTTGACAGCGTCCGCCACCTCCTGGGCTTCTTCCTTTTGCAGAAACATTTTCACGCTGATGGTATCCGTAAAATCTGTGATGGTAAAAATAAACAAAATCTTTGCAATCCGCAGTTCTCTCTGCTCTGCAGAAAGCACCTGCCCACGCAGAATCACGCCGCCGATCTCGCCGGTAATTTTTTCAATCGCCAGCGGCTCTCCCTCGAAATCTCTTCCGTAAAGGACATCCGGATTGTCTGATTTTCTGGAGCCGCCATACCAGTCGGAAGAGGTTCTTCTCTTTTGAAATCCCCGGCCGGCATTTGCCTGCCCGCCTGCGTCAAAGCCTCCACCGTTTGATAATGAACTTCCTTTTCTGGAACCCTCGCCATTTGCGGAGACAGCACTCTTTCCATTCAAAATGCCATCCTTTACGGCGCCGTCGTTTCGGCTGCCTTTATCTCCGCTTTTAGATACACTCTTAACGCCGGAACCATTCGTGCCACCGCTAGTATCTTCACTACCTTGAAAGCTTCCCTTAGCGCCTCCGCGCGAACCGGAAAAATGATCGTCCGCGCCAGTAACTCCTCCCTGGAAGGTTTCTTCCGCGCCGCCGTAAATCGGCTGCAGCGCGGCATCTGCTCCTGTGCTTCTCTTTGAATAACCGGCATCCGAGTCTGAAACATTCTCATGGCCTGAAGCATCCGGCTCCATCCCGCCGCCCTGTTTCACTCTGGCATAATTTCTGGAAATCATCTCGATCTCCTGCTCCAGCTCGTAAGCAGTCTGCTCCGAATGACGGCTCTTGAGCGGCTTCGTCCGCTCGGCGCTCACATGAAAATCCAGCCCGCAGCGCTCGCAGAAAATTTTTTCGAGAATTTCCAAAAGCTCCTGTTCTTTCCCATCCGCGACCACAGAATCCGGAATCTGCAAAAGCAGCGTGTTTTCATCGGTAAATTCTTTGTCTGCCTGCCGAAACAAACTGTAAAGCAGGGCATTGTATTCCTTCAGCTCCAGCGCGATACTCTCTTCATAAAGCGGCATCAGCCGTTTGGGTGTATACTGTCTTGAGAGGTGAAATTTCTCAATCACCTTGATCATCAGATACGCTTCTGAAAACAGCTGCTCCTTGATCGCCTTTTCCAGTTCCAGTACATATTTTTTGTAAATCAGCCGATCACTGGCAATGTATACATGCATGAAATCGCGCCGCTGGTTCATCGCGACGCGATCGACTGTCACGTATTCCAAAAGGCCCTCCAGAGGGTCACTGACCTCCAGGGTCGGAAATACTTCGGTAAATAATTTACTCATATATCAAATTCTCCCCGCCTGCGCAAACGGTTTCCGCTCACTCCCAGCACTCCAGCTTCCTGTTCCTCCTGAAACGGCTTTTTGGCAGCTCCCAAAACTACGTTTTCACTCACTCCCAGTGCTCCAGCTCATCCCGCAGAACAGAAAGCAGCTCCTGCTCGGGCACCTTGCGGATAATTTCACCCTTCTTAATCAGCAGCCCGACACCTTTGCCCCCGGCAATGCCGATATCCGCCTCTTTCGCTTCCCCTGGACCGTTTACCACACAGCCCATCACAGCGACCTTGATGTCCAGAGGTATATCCGCCACCATTTTCTCCACCTGATTGGCAAGTCCGATCAGGTCTATCTGTGTGCGTCCGCAGGTCGGACAGGATACGACCTCGATGCCGCCTTTGCGCAGCCCCAATGTTCGCAAAATCAGCTTTGCTGTACGCACCTCTTCAAGCGGGTCGCCGGTCAGAGATACGCGGATCGTATCACCGATTCCCTCTGAAAGGATAATCCCTAGTCCGACAGAAGATTTAATATTGCCGGAATATAAAGTGCCGGACTCCGTAATACCCACATGCAGCGGATGATTGGTTTTCTGTACAAGCAACCGATGCGCCTGCACGCAGAACATGACATCCGAGGCCTTGATGCTGATCACCAGATTGTCATATCCCATATCCTCGATCATGGCCGTCTGACGCAGCGCACTCTCCACAATTCCCTCCGGAGTCACACCGCCATCCCGCTCGACAATCTCCTTTTCCAGAGATCCGCTGTTTACGCCGACCCGGATCGGAATGCCGCGCTCTTTCGCGGCAGAAACCACAGAGCGCACCTTCGAGGCGTCTCCGATATTGCCGGGATTGATGCGGATCTTATCCGCGCCGGCCTCAATCGCGGCGATGGCCAGCTTATAGTCAAAATGAATATCCGCCACCAGCGGAATCGTAATCTGCTTTTTGATTTCTCCAAGCGCTGCTGCCGCCTCCATCGTCGGCACGGCGCAGCGGATGATTTCACAGCCGGCTGCAGTCAGTGCCTGTATCTGCGCCACGGTCGCCGCCACATCCTCTGTCTTTGTATTTGTCATGGACTGAATCAGAATCGGATGGCCGCCGCCGATCACGCGGTCACCGATCCGGACTTCCTTTGTATTCTCTCTGTATGTCATATGAAATCTCCAAATCCTCCACTACTTATTCCAGCGTACAATCTTTTCTGCTGCACAAGATTTCTATTTTTATAAACCGCGGCAGCATCTGATTTTGTACTAAATAAAAGATAGCCCTTCGGCATTTCACTTACCGATTATCATAGAATCAGCTAATGACAATATCTTCCACATAGCTGGAATACATCATTTACTCCCCTTCCGACCCAGCCGGCACAAACCGTCTGGTCTTTACCGGATCCGAAGCCTCTTCATCTGCCTTTTTGGCCTCACGAGCCTCGCGGACGGCCTGCTCACAGAAATACTCCTGCGCGCAGAGACGCTCTTTGCCGCGGCGGTCAATCTTTTCATAAGTCCCGTCCGGCTTAAGCACCTGCGCCTTCACATTGTCGTCCAGCTGGATCTGCAGAATATGGCGCACCCGCTCCCGGATCGCGGGATCCTCCACCGGAAAAAGAATCTCCACACGCTTGTCCAGATTACGCGGCATCCAGTCCGCGCTCGCCATATAGAATTCCTCATTCTCATCATTCAGGAAATAGAAAATACGCGCGTGCTCCAAAAAGGTACCTACGAGAGAACGCACATGGATGGTCTCGCTGACGCCCGGAATCCCGGTTTTCAGGCAGCAGATCCCACGAATGATCAGGTCGATCTGCACACCCGCTGCCGACGCCTCATAAAGTGCCTCAATGATCTCCTTGTCACACAGAGAATTCATCTTCGCGATAATGCGGGCAGGAAGACCGTTTTTCGCGTGCTGCGTCTCGCGCTCAATCAAATACATAAACCGGTCACGCATCCAGATCGGCGCCAGGGAAAGGCGGTTCCAGTGCTTTGGCTCTGAATAACCGGAAAGCATGTTGAAAACAGCCGTCGCGTCCTCGCCGAATGCTTCCTGGCAGGTCATGATGCCGCAGTCTGTATATTGTTTCGCGGTCGAATCGTTATAATTTCCCGTTCCCAGATGCACATACCTGCGAATGCCGTCTTCCTCGCGGCGCACCACCAGCGTAATCTTGCAATGCGTCTTCAGGCCATGCAGGCCATAGATCACGTGACAGCCCGCCTTTTCCAGCATTTTCGCCCAGTTAATGTTGTTCTCCTCGTCGAAACGGGCTTTCAGCTCCACCAGCACAGACACCTGTTTTCCATTCTCCGCGGCCTGCGCGAGCGCAATGACAATGGGCGAATTGCCGCTGATGCGGTACAATGTCTGCTTGATCGCGAGCACATCCGGGTCTGCCGCCGCCTGCTTTACCAGCTGCACAACCGGGTCAAAGGTCATATACGGGTGATGCAGGAAAATATCCCCCTTGCGGATCTGAGTGAAAATGTCTTCCACATCATTCATTCCGGGGACCGGCTGCGGCAGATAAGGCTTCTGCTTATAGGCATCCATTCCCTCAATCCCATACAGCTTCATCAGAAACGTCAGATCCAACGGGCCGCTGATCTTATAAATATCATCGTTTTTCACATCCAGCTCCTGTTTCAGGATTTTCAGCAGCCGCGGATCCATACTTTCCTCAATTTCCAGACGGATCACCTCGCCCCACTGGCGTTTCTTCAGCTGCTTCTGGATTTCCTTCAGAAGATCAGACGCGTCATCCTCATCAATGGTCAGGTCCGCGTTTCTCATAATCCGGTAAGGATGCGCGCAGACCACATGATAGTTGGAAAACAGCTTATCAATGTTCCGCTCGATCAGCTCTTCCAGAAGAATCACACATTTCGTCCCATCTTCCGCGTCCGGCAGCCGCACAATGCGCGGCAGCACGGAAGGCACCTGCACGGTGGCAAACTCGATATGCATCTTTCCCGGTTTGAGCGCCTTTTCGCCTTTTGCACCTTTGTCCGCTTTATCTGCTTTTGCTGTTTTCTCCATTTTATCGGTTTTTTCTGTTTTCGCGCTCTTCTCCGTTTTATCCTGTTTGGACACGATTTCCTCTTTTCCGGATTTTGGCAAAGCTTCTTCTTTCTGCTCAGTTTCCGTCTTTGCCGCGTCCGCGTCTTTCTCGTCTTTTCTGGAAATCAGGGCGCCGATATTCAAGGCCTTGTTGCGGATCAGCGGAAATGGACGTGAGGAATCCAGGGCCATCGGCGTCAGCACCGGGTATACGTTCTCTTCGAAATATCGGTCCGCCGCCTCGGCCTGCTCTTTTGTCAGCTTCTCATGCCCGGTCACGACCTCCAGCCCATGCTGCTTCATCAGAGAAAGCAAAGAACGGTTATAGGTCGAATACTGCTGCTTTACCAATTCATGCGCTTCCCGGGAAATCATCTCCAGCTGTTCATTCGCGGTCATCCCGGAAATATCCTTTTTGGTATATTTCGCATGAACCATGTCTTTGAGCGACGCGACACGAATCATAAAAAACTCATCCAGATTAGACGCCGTGATGCTCAAAAATTTCAGCCGCTCCATCAGCGGAATCGATTTGTCCCGTGCCTCCGAAAGCACTCTCTCATTAAAGCTCAGCCAGCTTAATTCTCTGTTAGTAAAATATTCCGGTTTATCAAATCCCGTATTCGCCATTTTTCGCACCTCTCTCCCGATTACGTTATTTACAAAGCGCCCACAAACTTCTTTTGCTTCAGCACCGGGCGCACGTTGAATACTTCCTCAAAAAAGTCCACCTTTTCATCGAAGGCTCCTCTCTCCAGAGAAAGATCTGCCTGACTTGCCACGGAAATCCGTAATTCATGCTCTTTAAGGGTCACCGTCACGCTGCTGCACTTTTGCTGATGCGTGCGGTCGAGTGAATTCGCGATCCGCAGAATCGCCGTCAGCTTGGCCACAATCATATATTCCTTTTCATCCAGATCGGTCCTGGTCTCCAGTTCATCATAATAGATAAAGCGGCTCGTGTTATATTTGACTGTATAGGCCACAATCGAGCGTTCTTCCTGAGAGAGACCGATGATTTCTGTAGCCAGAATGATATTATACGCGCACTCCGAGACATCCGTCAGGCTGATAAATTTGCCGCAGCTGTGCAATATCACTGCAATCTGTAAAAGCAGACGTTCCCGCCCTCCCAGGCCGTGTACTTTTTTCATACGGTCAAAAATTTCCACCGCAATATCGCCGATATTCCGAATATGTGCCTGGCTGGTCTTGTAGCGTTTGGAAATGCTGCGGGCCGCCGCAAGAATATCCTCGTCAAAGCTGTGACGTCTTGTAAGAAGCCCCATCCTCACGCCGTAATCATACGCGACTCCGTCGTTCAGGGAAAATCCCGGCATCCATACAACGTCTACATCAAAATTCTCAATCAGGCTGCGGCAGATTACCGCGGACGGAATAATCGCATCCGTCATGTCCGATGGCAGCTGATATTTTTTCGCGATTTCATCCGGTGTATGCGCTATCATATATCGATAAATAATCTCGTATTGTTCCTTTGATAAAGAATGAATTTTCTTTCCGTCCGTATCTTTGATCTGTCTTCGCGCTTTTGCCGCGGAATCGGCATGCTGTATGGACTCCTCCATTTTAGAGGGATCCAGCGCTGGCGCATCCGCTTCTTTGGATGAGGACTCGTTTTTAGAAAGTGCGGCTGTTTGAGAAATATCCAGCTTCCTTTTACGCAGCAGGTCCTGGATTTCTTCCTGTTCCTTCATTGAAAGCATCTCGCTTAAGCCTCCGCCTAAGACAATCAGATTGCGGATTTTGCGGTCTTTCTGGTAAAGCTTTGTGAAACTGGCCAGCTCATAATTCATCAGTTCACGGATCAGCCTTTCAAAATGCTCCCCGTTTTTCGAGATGGGAAGCAGGTTTTCCCGCGTCGTAATATTCCCAACGCGGATATTCTGGGTCGTGATCAGCTTATCTTTATCAAACAGAGAGATCTGCGTGCTGCTGCCGCTGATATCGACAATCGCTGTCTCGTTCGCGATGATACTCTCAAATTCCGCCGACACGGAAGCAATCGCCTGGTAATCCACAAATCTCTGCTCTGAGTTTGTAAATACGTCAATGTCCAGTCCAGTCTGTTTTTCAATGTAATCGCAGAGAAATGTTTTGTTGCGCGACTCCCGGAAAGCACTCGTCGCGAATACGCGATAAGCATCCACCCGGTAGCCGGACATCGTGCGTTTGAAATCATTCAGCACCGCGCAGAGCTCGTCCACATGCTCCCGGCTGATACGTCCCTGCTCATACACATCCAGTCCCAGATTAATACGGGTAGAAACACACTCAATCTCCCGCATGGCCCGCTTTTGTGTATACTCAAAAATCTTCATTTCAGTCACGGCAGAGCCAATGCTGACCGCTGCGAATGTTTTCAACGCCATAAAGTCCTCCTTACGCATTCTGATCTGTTTTGTGCCACTCTTTCTTATTATCTCTCTAATCCGGCTGCGGAATCCCCCAATCCCTGAGGCTGGCACGCCGAAATGTAGTCAATAAACTGCGTTGCCGTCCTGCCGGAGAGTCCGCCGTGACTTAACTCCCACTTATTTGCTTCCAGCATCAGTTCATCCTCCGGCATTGAGACGCCATACCGCGCCGCAAGCGTACGCACAATATTCTGAAACTGCTTTTTATCCGGCGATCCAAAATAAATGGTGACTCCAAACCGTGAGGAAAGCGAGAGTTTTTCCTGCACCGTATCTGAGACATGCAAATCCCCTCCGTGTGTCGCGTGAAGCTCAGCCGGTCTTCCAATGTCGCCCTCCATATTATCCGCGAACTGCTCCCGGATCAGATGACGCCGGTTTGATGTCGCATAGATCAGCACATTCTCCGGCTTATGCTCCAGACCGCCCTCAATCACTGCCTTCAGATATTTGTACTCGATCTCAAACTCTTCAAAGGAAAGATCATCCATATAAATAATAAACCGGTAATTACGGTTTTTGATCTGCGCGATTACTTCATTCAGATCCTGAAACTGATGCTTATAGATCTCGATCATCCTTAATCCCCGATCGTAATACTGATTCAGGATGCCCTTGATACTGGAAGATTTCCCAGTCCCCGCGTCGCCGAAAAGCAGACAGTTATTCGCCGTTTTTCCTTGGATAAATGCTTCTGTATTATCAATCAGCTTTTTCTTCTGAATCTCATATCCGACCAGATCATCCAGTTTCACATGCGCGATATTTGTAATCGGGAGAATCTGCACCCCCTGCTCATCATGCCGCACACGAAACGCCTTATGCAGACCAAACTTTCCAACGCCATATTCCTGATAAAAGCAGATCATATGCTCTGTGAACCGGTCAAGGTCCTGCGCGTCCAATGCCAGCTGCGCGCTCAGTTCGCAGATACGGTCCCGGATACGCCGGTTGAATACCTTTCCTTCCGCGCTTCCTCTTTGGTAATGAAGGACTTCCTCGAAAAATCCGGCATCAAGCTCCTTTTCTATCCCATCAAAATCCAGCGCGAACAATTGCATAAAAATGGAAAAATCATGCCTGGCAAAATGCAGCAGACTTCCATCGGTCATTCCCCGGATTTCACAGGATGTAGAAAATACATTCTCGTGGTTGACCAGAATCAGTGTCAGATAATCATGCCAGAGATTTCCCTCAAAGCCATACGTGCCCGCCAGATCGATCAGGGCATGCATACAGGAAAAGAAGCGCTTCTTCACTTCATTCCGAACGGTTTCACATGTTCTGTGCTCCAGCACCCATTCCATATCTTCCAGAATCTGTCCGTTTTCAAATCCACGGTACAGAATCAATTCATCAAGATTGCCCATTTCCGTGTTTCTCGCTTTCTCTAAATAATCTCTCTTAATAATTCCCCAGAATCTTCATATTGATCGCTTCCTCGCGGATGCCGCGCAGCGCGTTTTTGACAGCTCCATCCGTAAGATTGCCGTCAAAATCGATAAAGAAGCGGTACTCCCAGTTTCGTCCGGGAATCGGACGGGATTCAATTTTATTCATATTCAGGTTGTTGTAAATAAAATGCGAAAGAATATTATATAAAGAGCCGCTCGAATGGGGCACTTCAAAACAGATACTGATTTTTTTCGCGTCCCGCCGGAAAATCCGCTGATTTGTGACGACGATAAAGCGGGTCGAATTCGCCTCATTGTAGTAAATCTTCTCTTCGAGAATCTCCAGGCCAAAATATTCCGCCGCAAAGGCACTGCCCACAGCCGCCTGAGTCGGGTCTCCGTCTTCCGCCACCTTCTTGGCCGCGCGGGCGGTATTGTCAAACGGGATCAGCTGCCATTCGGGATGACGGTACAGATATTCCTCACACTGGGACAAAGCCTGCTGATGAGAATATACACGTTTGATATCCCCCAGCTTCGCGCCCGGAAGTCCCAACAAAGCATGCTCGCATTTTACAATCTGCTCTCCGACAATATAGTTCTCAAAATTAACCAGCAGGTCATAATTATCCGCCACAATACCGGCGGAAGAATTCTCAATCGGCAGCACCGCGTAATCCGCGGAACCCTCTGCGATTGCCTCCATCGCGTCGCGGAATTTTCTCACATGAAAGCAGTTAACATCCTTCCCGAAATACTCCCGCATGGCCATATGACTATAAGCGCCTTCAACGCCCTGATAAACGACGCGAATATTCGCACGGTCAATGTCATCAACCGCAATAAAAGGCAGGCGTCCCGCGGCGCCATTTTCCTCCAGAAGCTGATACTGAAGCTTGCGGCTCATCGACATAATCTGAGAAAAGAGCTCCTGTACTCCATGGCGGTTAAAATCGTTATGAGCCATCCCGCCCAGTGCCTCCAGCTTACTCTGCTCACGCTCTTTGTCAAAAACCTTTCTGCCATTCGCAATTTTATAGCGGGCCACTTCCTCGCTGATATCCATTCTGCGCTCAAACAGCTCCGTAATCTGACGGTCCACATCATCGATTTCCTGTCTCAGTTCCTGCAAATCTTTCATGCTGTCATACTCTCCATTATATATCCGATCTTTTTCCTGATCTTCTCTTTAGTTTCATCCTATCTTACCGCGCTTTTTTTGTTTTGTCCACACTTAAAAACATATGAGAAAACTAGCAATGGCTCCGCTTTCGCGGAGCCAGCTTCCCTTTCCGCCGGGAATCGGGCGGATTATAAAATACAGAATCAACAGGTATGGACTTTTCGTCATGAATCCTGCCTGTTCCGGCATTCATTTTATTATGCTCTTTGGTACTTAAGCTTTCACAGTATGATCAACAGGCTTCGTCCCGGATGAAGTCATAACGAAAGCAGTCATCGGACTGATGTACAGAAGCGAGCTCAACACACAATAGATGGGCATCATAATCGCCCACTGAAGCAGTCTGCCCGGAATCAGTGCCATAAAACTCACCACAAATTCTCCGCCGTTATAGACGGCCAGACCGGTCGTCGTAAGACCAAGCGTGGAGCAAACAGACGCAAGGAACACGCCGATGCACACAAAGACCACCCTTCTTCGCCTGGTCCCATGCATAAGCGGACGAAACAGGGCAGGAACAATGCCCCAGCACATCGCGGCCGCCGTGATGAACGGATTGACCGCGTAGCCTTTCAGCAGGCAGCCCAGCAGATCCGCGACCATGCCGCACAGTCCGCCAGCGAGCGGCCCGAACCAGAGTCCGGAGAGAATCGTGCATACTACACCGACCGTAATTCGATAAGAGCCAAGCTCAATCACCAGAAGACGCGTGAGGACGATGTGCATGGCAACCAGAAGTCCCATGAACACAAGCGTACGGGTATCCCACCTGTTTTTCTTATTTTTACGCATAAGAAAACACCTCCATAATGTGAACACAGCATTCCGGAGCAATCATCACTGCCAGTCAGTACGGCAGGCGACAGATCACAATGGCAATCTGCCAACAACCCTGAGAGTTCCAAGTCCGATATACTCCAGACGCTCTATCAACAGGTTGCGACCACGGCTATCCTCTGGATAGCCCAGGCCATCCATAAATAATATGCCCTCCACATTATGAGATGTCTCATAATTGTAGCAACGGGTGCGGAAAATATATCGTAAATCTCTTCCATACCGATGTGTCCGGGAATTGACACCTCGGCGGCCGGATTTTTCGTTTCACGGCGACTCCCCATCCAATGAACACTTAACGCATAGATTCCTACTTCGCTATTATTTATATTGAAATGGATTATATCACAGAAAATGGAATATGCAAGACCTATTTGCAAAATCTTTGATATGCTGTTTTGACGGTCATTCTGACGTTGTTCTGAAGCCAGAAACGAATAGAGGAAGCTCTCCTTTCCAGGAAAAGCTTCCTCTGTTGTTTCTGATTACTTTTGAAAAGTTCCGCAAATATCAAACTATCCTGTCGCAAACTCCTTTTATTACTCTTCAGTAACCGGAGCCTGATAGAAAGAACCTGAACCAGTAGCAGGAACAGAAATAGTCATGATATCTTCTGCCACATCATTCGATGTAACCGGAACTAAATAAATAGACGCGTTTACATCCTGAACAGCGAAATAAAGATTATTCGCTTCCCAGTCAAAATCGCTCAGTGCATCAGATACATTGATGGAAGTCGGGCGATACACCAGAGTATCTCCAGATTCTACTGTATCATCTGCAGCCGCTGCAGCATGGTCAGATGACTTACCATTCTTCGCGATATAGGTATCAGTATCCGCTACAGTGTAAGTTCCATCACCATTATCCACGAGATTATCCGTGTCAGTAAACGCAACTTCATATGTCTGCGCTGTCACTGATTCCAGGGAAGAAAGTTCAACTTCCGGTGTCTTTACTTCGCCGGTTTCCGGATCAACTTCCATGATATCGATGGTGTACTCTGCGCCGTCTTCCGCTTCAGCCACTGCCGCTAAGATCAGATCAACATACGCCTGAAGAGTCGCCGGCTGCTCTACATCGCCATTTGCGATTGCGGTCAGAACAGACGCGGTTGCATTGTTGACTGCGATCGCGGTCTTAATCTTCGCAACTGTCTCCTCATCTCCGGCTGCCTCTGCTGCCGCCAGCTCTTCGGAAAGGGCATCAGCCTGGGCAGTATACTTGTCAGCCATTACGGTCTTATCCACAGATTTCAGGACAAGTACCGCTTTGTCTAAGGAAATCTCTACAGCTGAACCATCCGAAGACGTGAGCTGTAAAACAATGCTGCCGTCATCCGCGACCGTGTAATCGCTCGTGTCCAATGCGCCTGATTCAACCGCTGTGGACACCGCCGCCTGTGTATTCGCTGTTTCCACTGCCAAATCCACAGCAACGATTGAAGATTCGTTAACGCTTGATGGAGACTCATTTACCTCCTCAGCATATGCAGAAGTAGCCATGCCAACCGTCAGTGCCACTGTGCAAAGTATTGCACAAAACTTTCTCATTTCCTTTCGCTCCTTTCTTATTTATAGAAATGTATATGCTTAAACTGTCTCCAGTCTAAACCAAAATAATTAAACGGCGATGTAGAAAAGATCAATGATCGTATCCATCAGAGCTTCCTCATCAATATAAAACTCATCATGTTCTTCTCCAACCACGTCTTCTCCTTCCGGAGTAATGTACTCGATCTCGTCAAAATCGATCGAACCCAGCAGATTTGCGAGAGTAATATACTGGCTTCTGGTAATACTTGTAACCGCGTAATCATCAACCTGCTGCAGGCCATCCCAGACCCCTTCCAGATCCTCGCTGACACAGTCAATAAACTGATCCGCATACGCCGTCATAAACGCGCGCTGCCTTTCCATTCTCGAATCATTACTGAAATGAGAATAAAGATCCCTTGACCTCAAAAAAGCTTCAATATTGGAGTCATCCAAAGTAACGACCGCCCCGGAAGACAGCTCCGGATATTCATCAGAGAGATCATCATTGGGAACTGTTACTGTAACGCCGCCTACCATGGAGTTGATATAGGACAGAGACGATACATTTGCTGCGACATATTCATCAATCGGAATACCTCCCAGGAGATCCTCCACAGCCGTAACTACATTTTCACAACTCACCTCAAGACCATCACCGTAAGTGTACGCATAACACAGGAATGTCGTATAGGTACCTCGATCCGTGCCCGCCACTGTATAACGATGCACTTCTGTCTGAGTGTTGCGGTTAAAGGCCAGAATGGTAATCTTTTCATTATACTTATCTATTACTACCAGATTGACACTGTCCGCCCTTGGGGCTTCCGTGTAAGCGGTCTGTTCCATCGTACCGGTGGAATCCACCCCTATTACAAGAATAGATGTAACCAGGTTATTATACTGGTAATCCTGCCCATTGTACGTAATATTCCTATACCCTGTTCCAACATCTATGGAGTTCGATGATGTCACATGGTAACTGACCTGTCTTTTGTATGTATTATTTATAAGATAAAGCATACCAATAACTATACACACAGAAAAAACAGTACAGAACGCAAACCATTTTTTATTGTGTTTCACCCATCTCCGTATCCGATAGCGGATCCCATGTCTGTGATGGTGACTGTGATGTCGTCTGTCAGAACCATGCGCCATGCAATCAATTCCCTTCAATCATTCAAAAATCTGTCAAACCGCGTCAGGCTCTGCTTCAGACTCCGTCTCGGACTCTGTTTCAGACTCTGTCTCAGAGGCTGTTTCAGAGGCTGTTTCCGTTTCCGGTTCCAGCACTACCAGAATAAAGGATTCTTTGTTTGAAACATATCCGGAAGAATCGACCGCATAAATCGTAAGTTCATACACACCCGGGACTTCGACATCGTAATCCCCTTCCACATTGATATTTCTCCAGAGGGTGTACATATTATCCACATCGTCCGTAATGGACTCCACATAGGATACCGGATCAAAAGAATCTCCGGCTGTGATCACCTCACTGTTGGCGGATACTGTGAGAACCGGTGCGTAAGAACTTGCCTGAGTCTGACCAGCTTCTTCCGTCTCCTGCTCTGCTGCGCTGTCTGTTTCTGCCTCAGTCTCGGTGCCGCTTTCTGATTCCGGCTCAGTCACAGCTTCTGTCTCTGTCACAGCCTCTGTTTCCGTCTCAGTCTCGGACTCTGTTTCGCTCTCTTCTTCGATACGTGTAATTATCATTTCCGTCTCGTTAAGAGAAGCCTGGCGAACGATATCTTCATAATCTGACTGGCGAAGCATGGAACTGTAAAAAAAGTATCCAATACAGCCAATCAGAGCAAGTAAAACAATAACGTATAAAACAATCAGGAAAGGACTTCTTCGTTTTTTATATACATCATTCTTAGCTTGTTTTTTTGACATAACGACCTTCCCCTATCAAGAACCCATTGTCAACGGGATTTAAATTACTTCTTTTCGTCTTTTTCTTCCCCGTAACCATAGCCATATTTTCCGTAGCCATAACCATATTTTCCGTAACCGTACCTGCCATAACGGCTTCCACCACCAGCTTTGTTCAGCACAGTCCCAAGGATACGGATCCCGGCATACTCCATCTTTTTCTTCGCCTTCAGTGCTTCATTGCGGTCTGTCTCGCCGCTCTCTACCACAAATACCGCGCCATCACACTGTTTGGCAATCAGAAGGCCGTCAATCACAGGCATGATAGGCGGAACATCCACAATCACATAATCGTACTTGTCTCTCAAATAGATCATCATCTTATTAAAGAGCGGACTGGAGACCAGCTCACTGGGATTGGGGGCTACCGCACCGGTAAAAACCATATCAAAATATTTGTCATCAGTCCTGTTAATAATATCCAGGAGCGCTGCCTGCCCGCACAGGAACTCCGTCAGTCCAGGTGTATCCAGCTGAATATCGTATCTGTTTAAGGTAATGGAATTTCGTATGTCACAGTCCAGATACAATGTCCGTTTTTTCAGGCCGGCAAGCGACTTTGCAAGCCAGAAAGCCGTACTGGACTTTCCTTCATTCGCAAAGGTGCTGGTAATGGCAATGGTTTTCAGATCCATTCCGCTGAGCTGGATATTTCCCCTCAGAATATTAATCGCTTCTTTCGCCAGAGCCGGAAGAGGCTCTATTTTCGGAACCACCCTGTTTCTAACATCCTCCGGACTTCTGCGCTGGTATTGTATCTCATCCATATTCTATGTCTTCTCTCACTTTCTTTTATCGGGCTCAGATTATTTCGCGGCCCTGTAGTATGGAACGGACGCAAGTACCGGCAGTCCCAGGTACTTCTCGACATCTTCTTCTGTCCGAATCAAAGTATTCATCAAAACCCGGACAACGATAAACATGCACGCCAGTACAAATCCGGCTAAAGCACCCAGCACAATATACCTCAGAAGGCTCGGAGTCACATCCTCGACCGCTTCTGCCTCCGAGTAATCGACAATCGTCGGTTCGCCGGATCCGATGACCTGATAAATCTGCGTGATACTGGCATTCAACAGGGAATTAACAATATTTCTGCTCATTTCCAGATTATCCGTCACGACCGTAATTTCAATCATATGAGTAGAGTCCGGATTATTCACACTGACAAGCTCCTCAAGCTCTTTATAATCCATATCCAACCCTAATTCCTCGATTACCTGATTCAGTACCGGACGGCTTTTGATGATAATCGCGTAATCCTCTGTCAGCTGCGAACTAACCTGCAGGTCAGAAAGTGAAATCACGGAATCATTACTCGTGATATAAATAATCGCCTCTGCCTCATAAGAAGAATCCACAAAAAAAGTATGGTACGCTCCAAGAATCACTGCTCCGATCAGAGTCACCAGCAATATCAGCTTCCACTGGGCCAGTAATGCAAAAAACAACTCTTTTAAATCAATCTCAACTACGTCCTGGGACTGTTCCGCTGAGCGTAAATCGACGGCCGCCGATGCGGCAGTCCCCCGGCTCGCTTCTGTCTGTCCAGCCTGTTCTCTTTGTTCTTTCGCCATTATGTACTCCATAATTCCTGTGTTTCATTTGTTTCATTATGTGATATTTTGAAACACGTATATGTTTGCCAAAATTTATAGATATTATACGCCCCATGTTCACGAATTTCAAGTGTAAATTACGCGAAATGTGCGCGAAATGTGCGGCAAAATCAGGAGCAAAACGTGGAAAAATCCGGTTTTCTATCAAAATCACCTGATATTAAGCAGGTACACATCTGCAGATCATGTCTAATTTATATTCTAAATAAGGCATTTTAGCGTCGCACAAATAAAATCGCTCCACGGTTGTCATGCATATGTTGCATGTGCAGGCATATGTTAACTATTTTCAAAAAGCTTTGCAGTCTCTTTCAGGTAGTGTGTCACCTGCAGCTGCTGCGGACAGACGCCTTCACACTGACCGCATTCGACACAGTCAGAAGCTTTTCCGTGATCTTTTGCCAGCTCGGCGTAGCGCTCCTTTGGCGCGGTGTCCTCAGAATTGTCTACTTTTGCGTTATAGAGCGCGAAATAATCCGGGATGGCAATATTCATCGGACAGCCTTCCACGCAGTAGCGGCATGCGGTGCAGGGGATCTTCGCTGCCTCATGGATGATGTCTACCACCTCCGCAAGCGCTTTTTTCTCAGTTTCATTCAAAGGCTCCATATCCTGCATATATCCGCTGTTGTCAAGCATCTGCTCCATTGAAGACATACCGCTTAAGACGATCATCACATTTTCCAGGCTCGCGGCAAAGCGGATTGCCCAGGAGGCATTGGACCAGTCCGGATGGAGCTCGCGAAGGAGTTTCTCTGCCTTAGGCGGAAGCTTCGCAAGCGTGCCGCCTTTGACCGGCTCCATAACCACGACCTTTTTGCCATGTTTTACAGCCGTCTCATAACATTTGCGGGACTGTACCTTGGGATCATCCCAATCCAGATAATTCAACTGAAGCTGTACAAACTCCGCCTCCGGATGATCGTTAAGGATACGGTCCAGCACATCTGCCTTATCGTGGAACGAAAACCCGATATGACGGATCTTCCCCTCCGCCTTCTTCCGCGCAATAAAGCCAAAGGCGTCCAGGCGCTGTACCAGCTCATACCGGTCTCCGCTCATGGCATGCAGAAGATAATAGTCGAAATACTCCATGCCGGTCTTCTCCAGCTGCTCATTGAAAATACGCTCCATATCTTCCTCTTCTTTCAGCTGAAACAGAGGAAGCTTCGTTGCCAGTGTGTAGCTGTCTCGCTCGTAGCGTTTCGCGAGCACTTCCTTTACCGCGCGCTCACTTTCGTGATCATGATACATGTATGCCGTATCAAAATAGGTAAATCCACGCTCTTTGAACACATCTGCCATCTGGCAGACCTGCTCCTTATCTATGCTTTTTTCATTTTTCGGATCCAGAAGCGGCAGGCGCATCAGTCCAAATCCCAGTTTGCCCATAGTATATTCCTCCCTGAAGTTCAGATATAAATTTGATACGGGACTGTAAAGCCGTCACCGCACATCCGTGTGATAAGAAGGCAGGATTCTCAACATATTGTGTCCTGCATCGAAATTTTTCACTACCTGTACTATACGCCAGAACGCGCTCCGCTGCAAGTAAAAAAATTTGCCAGTTGAAAATAAATCTCCGGTCATTTTTCCCAGTTATGTTTTTCCATTCGCAGTTTTCCAGACTTGATGTTCTGGTTCTTGTATTCTTATTCAGGTTAGAGTGTTCCTATTGAAGTGTTCCAATACAGTGTTTCAATTATAAATTATAGTGTTCTTAATTCTGGTTATAGTTATCCAGTCATCATGTTCCGGTCACGATGGATTTTCCAGGTCAGAATCACTGCCCGGTCTCCCCTTCCGCCAGCCCGAATTTACGCCGGAAAATCCAAAACAGAGACACACAGATCAGGGACGATACTGCAGAGCCTGCGGGCGCTGCCATACCCATGGGAAACAATGTATTCGGAAATGTTACTGTAGCGTAATAAGCTCCCGGAATCCGCACACACAGCACCGAGATAAGATTGTGCGCGAATGAAAAACCGGAAAGCCCATATGCACAGAAAAAACCGCTGAAGCAAAAATGAATACCCGCCATCATGCAGTCAAAGGAATATGACCGCAGATACTGCGCTCCCAGTATACACACGTTCTCTTCATTTGAGAACAGTCCGACAAACTGGCCCGGAAGAATCTGGCAGAGTACGAAGCAAACCGCCCCGAACGATACTGAGATCAGAATTGCGTACAGCAGCGTCTGTCTGGCACGGCCGTGCAGATTGGCTCCTCGGTTCTGCGCGGCGATCGCGGATACGGAGGAAAGCATCGCCGAAGGCACCAGAAACAGAAAGCTGATGATTTTTTCCACGATTCCTACCGCTGCCGCCACATCAACTCCGCGCCGGTTGGCAATCATCGTGATGACCAGAAAGGACACCTGGATAAACCCATCCTGGCAGGCGACCGGCACACCTACCTTTAAAATATCTGACAGAACGCTCTTCTCCGGGCGAAAATCCGCCTTTTTCAGCCGAAATCCGTTCTGTACTCCTTCCACCTGTTTCTTCTTTAAATAAATAAGAGCAAACACAACGCTGGCTGCCTGAGAAATCACCGTGCCATATGCCGCGCCCGCGGCCTGCATGTGAAGCACCCCAATAAACAGAAAGTCCAGCGCGATATTGAGAACACAGGCCACTCCGACGAAATACATCGGACTTCTGGAATCTCCCATTCCCCGATAGATACAGCTGATGACATTGTATGCAGTAATAAACGGAATCCCCGCAAAGCAAATAGTCAGGTAATCTCTCGTCTGTGAAACCGCTTCAGAGGGGACTGACATCACTAAAATGATTCCGTCTCTGCACAGCAGAAGGATGACTACCAGTGCAGCGGCTCCCAGTGCAAACAGCGTCACCGTATTGCCGATGATACGCGAAGCACGCTCTGTGTGCCTGCTGCCAACAGCCACGCCAAGTCCGACCGTCGCCCCCATCGCCAGACCGACGATGACCACCGTGATCATATGCATCACCTGGCTGCCGATTGATACCGCAGAGATCGAGGCAGCTCCATTGAACTGCCCGATCACATACAAATCTACCATTCCATAAAATGTCTGCAGGAAGCAGGAAAGAAGATACGGCAGAGAAAACTTAAGCAGTACCTTCCAGACACTTCCTTTGGTTAAGTCTTTTTCCATTGTGAAACTCCTGATGTAAAAATTTCTGTTACGAGATTTATGGGATAATGACCGCTGTTGCAGAGGGCTTCGCACCCTCACCCTTCGCCCAAAGCATCATTCTCTGGACTTTGTGCTGTCCATCGCGTAGGTATCCAGAAAATGATGCCGCACACCATCCTGTTTCCAGCCAATAACCGTATTCAGGTTGACATTTTCGACACTTTTAAAAATATTGCTTTCAACGACCGGATCGCGCTCAGCAAGCAATGAAATCAGCTGCTTCACTTCTGCCCGTTTGGAGCCCTTCTCCGTACCGCCGCAGGAAGCACAGTTCTCCGTGAACCGGCACGCGCATTGAATAAAATGGAGGTCGTTGTAGCTCGCCCAATGAATAATATCCTTTTCCCGGATCAGGTACATTGGCCGGATCAGTTCCATTCCCTCAAAATTGACACTGCATAGCTTCGGCATCATCGTCTGCACCTGCCCGCCATAGAGCATTCCCATCAGGATCGTCTCAATCACATCATCATAGTGATGTCCAAGCGCAATCTTATTACAGCCCAGTTCTTTCGCTTTGCTGTACAGATATCCTCTGCGCATCCTCGCACACAGATAGCATGGCGAGTTTTCCTCCGACGCGACAATGTCAAAGATTTCAGAATGAAAAACCGTAATCGGCACATTCAGAATCCTGGCGTTGTCCAGGATTCGCTGGTAATTTTTTTCATTATAGCCGGGATTCATCACCAGAAAAACCAGTTCAAAGTTTCTCTTTCCATGGCGATACAACTCCTGAAAAAGCTTCGCCATCAGCATCGAGTCTTTCCCGCCGGAGATGCAGACGGCAATCCGGTCTCCATCCTGGATCATATCATATTCTTTGATCGCCTTCGTAAATCTTCCCCAGAGCTCTCTGCGGAATTTTTTTATAATGCTGCGTTCCGCGTTCCGACATGGAAAATTTCCGCTCTGTACATTGCCGGTTTGGCTGTTATTGGTTTGACTGTTATTGATTTCCCGCGCCCTGCTAAGCGATGCCTGAGCCTGTATTTCTCCCTCGGCTTTTTTATCCTGTGGTAATTCGTCTTTCGCTTCTCCTGCGGAAACGCGCATCACCTTCTGCAGCTGAACCCGCAGGTAGCTGTGAAAACCGCCCGCGACACTGTACGCATCAAATCCTTTTTCTTCCATCTCGCAGGCAAGCTCATCGCTCTCCTCACCGGTGTAACACAAAAAGTAGATCGGCCGATCCATCGGCAGAATCCCGCTGTCCGCTCTGATCTGAGATGCATCTGCATGCACCGCACCTGGAAAACTTCCCTTGTCATAGTCTGCCTGCCTGCGGATGTCGATTACGATTCCCGCAGGATTGCCTTGCTGCAATTCCTCAATTGTGATCTGTTTCATTCTCTGTTTTTCTCCGGCAATGTTACTCAAATATCTGCTTAATACGCTTTCCCAGCCAGAATTTCCTTATAGTCCTTCAGGTTTTTCGCCAGCAGCGCGGGCGTGTCCAGATGATAGGGGCATTTCGACTTGCACTGGTTGCAATGCAGGCACTCCTCGATTTTCATCATCTTTACCTGCATCTCGGGCGTCAGCTGCGCGTCGGAAGGCGCCCGGCGAATCATCAGGGACATTCTTGCGCAATTGTTGATCTCAATCCCGGCCGGACATGGCATGCAATATCCGCAGCCCCGGCAGAAATCACCCATCAGCTCCTGACGGTCTTTTTCAATCAAAGCACAGATTTCATCCGTCATCACCGGAGGACAGACTATGTAAGAGAGGAACTCCTCCAGCTCGCTCATCCGCTGCACGCCCCAGATCGGAAGTACATTATCATACTGTGCCTCAAACGCATACGCAGCCGCAGAGTTTGTAATCAATCCGCCGGAGAGCGCTTTCATCGCGATAAAGCCCATGTCCCGCTTTTTACACTCTGCCACGAGCGCCTCATCTTCCTCGGTCGCCAGATAGCAGAACGGAAACTGCAAAGTCTCATACAGGCCGGATTCAATGGCCTCCCGCGCCACGTTCTGCCGATGGTTGGTGATACCGATATGGCGGATCTTCCCCTGTTTTTTCGCCTCCAGCATGCATTCATAGACGCCACTCTCATCTCCCGGCTTCGGGCAAAAAGACGGATTGTGGAACTGGTAGATATCCAGATAATCCGTTTTCAGGTTGGAAAGGGTCGTCTCCAGATCCTTCCAGAAATCCTCTGGCGTCACCGCCGCTGTCTTTGATGAAATAAACACCTGGCTGCGCACATCCGCGAGTGCCAACCCCAGTTTATGCTCGCTGTCCGTATAAAAACGCGCCGTATCAAAAAACGTCACGCCGTTTTCAAAGGCCCTGCGAATGATTTTCACAGCATCCTCATCGCTGATCCGCTGAATCGGCAGAGCGCCAAATCCGTTTTTATTCGTCACAATCTCTGTTTTGCCAAGTCTTACTGTATCCATAATTTTCCTCCCTTGTTCATGAGACCAAATGAATGGTATCATCCGGCCAGTTTTCTGCATCTGTCATAAATATGCTCATATCGGTATATATTTCGAGTATCTTCCCTGTTTGATTAATTGTAATTTTCCTTTCCCCGCAAGCGACTGTAAAAGTCGATACGCCTGAGAGTCTGTCACGCGAAGCAGCCGCACGACATCCGCGCGGCAGATGCTTTTCTGTTCCCTGGCCATATTCAGAATCATCTCTTCCTGCCGTGCAGCATCGATATCTTTCAGTCTGACGTATGTTTCCGTATCCCTGATTTTCTTATAATAAGCGGAACTGAGCATGTAATTTCGTCCCCGACCCGTGCCGGACGCCTCTGCCAAGCCAGCCTTTTGCAGAGAATCCAGCGTAATCCGAATGCGCCCGTCATCTGTACACAAGGTTTGCGCAACCTCATGCACGGATGAGTGCGGCATTTTCTTTAAAGCATCCATAACCATCAGTGAATAGATCGGCAGAGAGCGCCCGGTTCGTTTCTGTTCCTCTGAAATCATTTGAATAAAGGCTTCATCCGTCGGTCCTTTCGGAATATACAGGTGCACATAAGTCGACGTAGATTTCGAATAATCCGGAAGAAGCCTGCCATAAAGCAGGGAGCCTTCAAAAATACGATCGATTCCTCGACCTGTTCGTTCCGCCAGTCCGACACGTTTTAACGCGTCTGCAAGAACAGGATTGCGGCCGTGAGGCTCAGCATCCAGCAGGTTATCTGCGGAAATCCCCTCAATAAAACCGCCAGGGTTAGTAATCGTCATACCAGTGTCATCGATCTGAACACGAACACGGCCAAGCACGGAATAATCGCGGTGCGAATAGCTATTGACCAGCGCTTCGCGAAAAGCACGAAAATCATAATCCGGAATCGTCATGCGATAAAGTCCCATATCCAATTCGCGCGATGAATTCGCCGCATTAAAATATTCCTCAATTTTTTCAAATGCAGCCAATACAGGCTGATAGAAGGATTCATTTACCCGGATATCTGTGCCGGACAAAATCTGAATCGATGCCTCGGCGGTTGGCATATATTTTCGTATTGCTTCCGGACGACCGATTAGCAACAATCCACAAAAAGTCGGTACCGTAATCCCATTGACCGTAGTAACCATCTGCAAAGCCTTATCCAGTTCGCTGTCATTCAGTTCCAAAAGTGATGGTTCCCCCCGATAGGTACGAATTGTGTTTCGCAGCCGCTCCCGCTCCACCGGATTGAGAATAGATATATCCGCATCCGGAACCGGTTGTGCACTGTAATCAAACAGACTTAAGGATGAGAGCCTGGTCGTAATTTCGTAAGGGTACATGGGAACATTTTCCGGAGTATGATCTGCCTTAAGACGGCGCCGCTGTATTTTCCCATCAGCGGTTGCCACCACAACCGTGCGCTTTGGCACAGTTATTTTCAGTACCGGCAGATCATAATCCAGAATTTCTGTTCTGACAGCCACGGATGGTACAGTTTTGTTTGCTACAAATGCCGCCAGCTGCGTGATATCCATGTGCCTTTTGTGAAGCCCGGTGATTTCACCATCATTTTCTACGCCCAGATATAACTCGCCTCCATCGGTGTTGGCGAAAGCAACCACTGCGTCAAGAATGGCATTATCCGGCAGATAGCTTTTATCACTTTTGAATTCATGAGTCATATCTTCTTTAAATCCAATATTCATACGCCCTCCTTCTGCTTATAAACGGTCATTTTCGTGCGTATAGCAGGCGTCAAAACGAGTTTTTTGTGATGTTCCTCACTTTCCAACGCACATTTTAACGCACGCGTGCGTTAAAGTCAAGCATTTTAACGCACGCGTGCGTTAAAATGTGTGTGAAACGTTATGATATACAGAGTGGTGAAGCAGCCGCGCTTTTCTCCCCCCATAAATAGTAAAGTTTCACGTGTATTTTACAATCTAAATTCAGAAAACAGCTTGCGTCTTCCTGATTCTTTTGCTAAAATAAAAACAGTGTTTCAGAGCAGCTAACATATTATAATAAGTAAGCCACAGAGTATCTACATAAAGAAAGGCAGGTGAACAGAATGGATAACGGCGACGGTCGAGGTCGATCTAGCGGCACAGGAAGGAAATGCAGTCACAGTCGTCTGTTCTGTTCCATCTGAAAGACGCTGTCTGATTATCATATTCATTTCCTATCCTGTTTCAGGACAAACTATCCTTATTTCCAGTAAACGACAAACGAATTTTTGCCGTTTGATGCGCAGCATTGTTTGAAGAATTTCTATTCTTCAGTTTTTTTGTTGCCTTTCTGGCATTCCCATACGTAAAAGGCAGCATAGACGTCAAAGGAGGAGGATCGGAAATGGAGCAGAAAGTACAAGATTACAAATCAGAAATTATCGCAATTATCCGGAGCAATGTTTCCCCGGGAGTCCTCAGAAGTAAGCTGAGCGACTATCATGAAAATGACCTGGCTGAAGCACTCTCGGAGCTCTCTTCTGTGGAGCAGAAGAAGCTGTTCCGCATACTCGGGCAGGATCTTCTCTCTGATATATTTGAATACACGGACGAAGACGATACGATCAAATATCTTGATGAAATGGATGTCAAAAAGGCAGCGGGCATTTTATCAAAAATGGAGACGGATACCGCTGTGGAGATTCTGAAATCTCTTTCCAAAGAAAAAAGGCAGCTGCTCATCGGACTGATGGACGCGGATGCCAGAAAAGATATCTCCATCATCTCCGTTTTCGACGAGGACGAGATCGGCAGCTGTATGACGACCAATTATATCAGTTTCCGGGAAAATCTCACCATCAAGCAGGCCATGAGCGCACTCATTGAGCAGGCTGAGAAAAATGATAATATTACGACTCTTTTTATTACAGCGGAAGATGACACCTTTTACGGGGCAATCGACCTGAAGGATCTGATCATCGCCAGGCAGGATACTCCCCTGGAAGATCTGATTTCTACTTCTTACCCTTATGTGTACGGCCATACATCGATTGACGATTGTATCGAAAAGCTGAAGGATTACTCGGAAGACTCCATTCCTGTCCTTAGCGATGACAACCAGCTGCTGGGCGTCATCACCTCACAGGATATCGTCGAGCTGGTCGACAGTGAGATGGGTGAGGATTACGCAAAGCTGGCTGGTCTGGCCGCAGAGGAGGATCTGAACGAACCTTTGAAGGATAGTATGAAAAAGCGTCTCCCCTGGCTGTCTGTACTGCTGGTGCTGGGGATGCTGGTCTCCTCCGTCGTGGGAGCGTTTGAAGCTGTGGTGAGCCAGCTGACCATTATCATGGCATTCCAGTCCCTGATTCTTGATATGGCGGGAAATGTCGGCACCCAGTCTCTGGCAGTGACCATCCGGGTGCTGGCGGATGAAAATCTGACCGGAAAGCAAAAGCTCTCCCTGGTATGGAAAGAGATGCGGGTGGGTCTCTGCAACGGCCTGCTTCTTGGCTCTTTATCTGTTCTGGTGGTCGGCCTTTATATCTATTTCTTTAAAGGAGGAGCAATCGGATTTTCTTTCGCGGTTTCCGGCTGCGTGGGGTTTGCCCTGATGGTCGCCATGCTCATTTCCGGGATGGTCGGTACGTGCATCCCACTGTTTTTCAACAAGATCCACGTAGACCCGGCAGTAGCCTCCGGCCCCCTGATTACAACCGTCAACGACCTGGTCGCTGTCATCACTTATTACGGGCTGAGCTGGATTCTGCTGATTCAGATCATGCGTCTGGGGTAGGAAACAGTCGCAGCATGACAGGTCCATCCTGCTCCGGCTGATACTCAAATAGCTTCGACACGGTTCGAACTTCGAGGGAGAAACCTGTTATGATAAAAACAATTATTTTTGATATCGGTAAAGTGCTAGTCGGTTTTGACCCGGATATTTATATAAAGCAATTTGCGTTTGACGAGGAGAAAGAAACTTATTTAAGCAAGGCCATTTTCGGCAGTTCTCACTGGCAGGATCTGGATCGCGGCATCAAATCATTCGAACAGATCCGAGAGGAAATCATCGCATCCGTTGCTCCTGCATACCAGGAGGATGCCTCTCTCGTATTTGACCAGTCCTACCTTTCGATCAGCAAAAAAGACTACACGATTCCCTGGATCCGTTCTCTGCAGGCACGTGGATTTTCGACCTTTTATCTTTCCAATTATTCCCAGTGGATGCTTGATCGGACGCAGGAAGCGCTGGATTTTCTTCCTCTGATGCATGGAGGACTGTTTTCCTGCGAGGTGGGGCTTATCAAGCCGGAGCCCCAGATTTTTCAGACATTCCTTGCACACTATCCGCAGGTCGTGCCGGAAGAATCTGTCTTTCTGGACGACTCTCCGTGGAATGTCGAGGCGTCACTGGCACTGGGATTTCACGGTATCATCTTTGAGAACCAGGAGCAGGCCGTGCGTGAGCTGGAACTCCTGCTGTAAAGGTCAGGCACTTTTTTCAGTATACTAACAATATACCGACTTGGCTTGTTGCTTCGCGGGAAAAATGTTCGTGCAGTAATCTTTTTGCTATATTCGTTTTTTCGCAATATACATTTCAGCTTTATTCCCGCGAAGCAACGAGCCAAGTAGCCGTGCTTGCACGGATATTTGGCGACTGCCGCGAGGGTCAAATACCCCGATGCTTGCATCGCCACAAATTTGATGCCCCGTATGCTTGCATCGGGGTATTTGACTTGCTTTTTCACTTTATGATAATATCAGGAACGAAAGGTCAGGAAACAGAACGCACGTGTCCAATTCCTGACCTTTTTTCATCGCCTCATTATCTATAGAAGAAACTCCGCCATTACCGGATTGCTCAGATCCAGGCCGCGCTGTGTCAGAAAGATGCGCCCGTTCTCCCGCCGCAGTAATTCCAAAGCTTGCAGCCGTTCCAGAGGTTCACTGTACACCGTATCAATCCGGACGCCAAAGCGGGTGAAAAACTCCTCTTCTGAGACGCCGGAGAGCATCCGCAGTCCCAGAAACATAAACTCGGACATTTCATCCCTCACAGAAAGAAGCTGACAGCTTTCCTCATCACCGTCAGGCAGAGGCCGGTACTTTTCCTCATCGTCGTCAGACGGAGGCCGGTATCTTTTCTCATCATCAGACAGAAACTGACTGCTTTCCATATCATTGACCGAGGAGGAATACGCTGCCTTTCCAGGATCAAGACCATCTGTGTCGAAATGCGTTCGTGAACGTACCAGTCTCTCATATTCCTCATGACCGGTTGGATTTTTGCAGCGGACATGATTCAATAAAGAGGAGGCTCCCAGCCCAAAGCCCATGTACTCCCTGCCACGCCAGTAGCCAATGTTGTGGCGGCACTCAAATCCCGGGAGGGCATAATTTGAAATTTCATAATGGTTATACCCTGCTTCTCCAAGTATTCGATCGGTCAGCCGGGTCATTTGCCGCTCGTCTTCCTCCGAGGGGAGAAACCGTGGCGGCTCGCCGTCTGATCGCAGCAGATCATCTTCATGATATTTTTCATAAAACGGCGTCCCTTCCTCGATGATCAGACTATACGCAGAGATATGCTCCGGGATAAGAGCCAGGACCTTCCGCAGCGTATTTTCCCAAGACTCCACACTCTGTCCCGGCAATGCGGACATCAGATCTACATTGATGTTGGTAAAACCGGCTGCCCTCGCCGCATTGTAAGAACGCAGAAACATTTCAAACGTATGAATTCTGCCAAGAGCCGCCAGCTCCGCGTCATCCGCAGATTGCAAGCCAAAGCTGATGCGATTGATGCCGCAGGCAAGATATGCTTCCATCTTCGCCCTTTCCGCTACATCCGTTTCCTCTGCTTTGTCCGCATTTTTTGCACTCTCTGTTTTCTCTTCTTTTCTTCGGTTTTCCGGCTGGGCCTTCGTCTCCTCGATGGAACCGTTCGCTTCGACTGGGCTGTTCTCTTCGATGAGTCTGTTTTCTTTGCCGCAGACAATTCTCCGATGAAAGCTGCCTGGATTACACTCGATCGTAATTTCCGCGTGATCCGAAAAATAGAATCTCTCGCGCAGGGCCTCCATAATTTCCTCAATCTGCGATGCAAAAAGCAAAGAGGGAGTCCCGCCGCCAAAAAAGACGCTGGTGACAACATAGTCCTGCTGATCCGGCACGCCGTAAGGCAAAGAATTTTCCTTTCCGTCCTTGTGCGCCGAAAAACAGAGCAGGGCACTTGCCGGTGCCCCGCTTCTGATTTCTTCCAGTAATGTCCGGACATAACGGTCTCGCTGCTCTTTTTTTGCAGGAGCGGACATAAAATCACAATAACCGCATTTTCGCACACAAAACGGAATATGTATATAAATCTCCAGCTCTCGCAATCGGTACCTCCCATCTGTGCCATCTATACGGCGCATCATCTAGTTTTGACGACATATTTTCTCACTGTTACCCAATATCCACACCAATCGTGATCATAAGCGACAAAATCGCCAGATTCTAGAGTGTTATGGGGCGCGGGCATCCCGCATGTTATGCGGGATATTCATCGACCGAAGTGGAACGACGAGCGGTTTTCTTCCCATAACATGCATAACGTGCATTTAAACCGCATCGTATTCATCCAGAACCAGAGAACCATTTCTGCCGCTGATGTGGACTGCGAAATAGCGCTCCGTCCCATCTTCATCTGTGAAAGAAATGCCATAGGCTGTCATATCGCCGTAAAAGCAGACCGCAGCCACAAAACAGGAGTCGGCTGTCAGCTCTGACATAGTATATCGTTCTTCCTCCTGAATCCAGTTACCATCCTCATCGATACCCAGCAGAGAAAAGCTCACGTTTGTAAGATTTTCACTGGGCCGGAAAGCCAGCGATACCATCGTGTCATCTGAGTCGTCAGCGATGTACTCCACAGCATTGCCGTACTCCGGGATCTGCTCACTGCCAAATACGACCGTAATACATGCGCCCTCATCTGATACTGCCTCTGCCAGATCAATCCAGCCTGCACCGGATTTCAGCTTTCCCCACAAGTTGCCTTCAAAGTCCTCTTCTTCCGCTTCAATTGTATATGTCCCTGCGGTCACAATCGTGCTGACATAGCTGTAGTCATAGCCAGGTCCATCAAAAACGGGCAGATCATTTCTGGAAATGCGAATGGTATAAGGAATGTCCTCCTGATTCTCTTCCTGCGTCCCGGCAGAAGCCTCTCTGAGGATTTCCGCGACAGCCCCGTTCTCCATCGTCACTGTCGTATCCTCATAACTGAAATATAAATCTGGCAGATCTGCTGACGACTCGTCAAAGAAATCCGCCGCCCCATATTCCACTCCCGGATTTGAGGAATCCGCATAATCCCTGACTACGAACTCTTCATCCAGGCGCAAAGCAACTTCTCCGGTCAGCAGATAGTTCCAGGCTCCATTGGTGTCCACCTCGTAATACACGGTATTTTCATCCGTCCAAAGTACATACCCTCCATATGACCCAAAACCACCGTTGATATTCACAGCACCATCCTCGTCGTACTCCAGAGTCTTGACCACTACCGTCTCATCATCCAGAAGGATCGCGTCTCCTGCCTCCAGAAGACTGACGGCTACCATGTCAAAATACTCTCGCTCGTAGACATTCGCACGCAGCATATAGGTGCCATCTTCCTCTGTATAAAAATCAGAAGCAGAAAACTCTGCGGCAAATTCAGCATCTCCCGCTTCCAACAGTGCCTCGATATCCGTTCGCAACGGCTCTACTGTGGAAGACGCTTTTGTGTCTTTTGCACATACAGACATGGAAATCGCAAGCATAAACACGAAAACAGCTATCTTTTTCATTTCTTTCCCTCCTTTACAAATTGGATTAGTAACAGTTACACGCTGCAATTGTTTGTATCTTCATTATAAAGAAGGAAGCTGCACAGGACAACTTATTTTTTCTGAATAGTTTCTTAAATTTGAAAAATACACGTACGTATATTTACGCAATTTCCGTAAAAGAATATCTCTGTCGGATTCCGGACGCTACGATATCATAAATGATCGTTCCGTCCGGCTGCACAGTCCTTTCCCAGGAAACTTCTTTTCCTTTAAATTTATTTCTCAGGAATGTTTCGATGTCGTCAATCTCGATCTCGTCTATAAAAACATCGCGCATCTGATTATTAGGACACTCGTTGAAAATCTCCCATACTGTTTCATAGCATTTCATACTGTCACCTCAAATTTCTTCTGGTCACATACAGCCAGAGCGTATTTCCAGAATGGCATCCGCTATCTGTGAGGCTGCCTCTTCCTTGCTCATCAGTGCCAGCTCCTTTTGACCTTTTTCCGTCAGGAGCGTGATCACGTTGGTATCGGTGCCGAATCCGGCTCCTTTGGTCTTCACATTATTCGCCGCGATCAGATCCAGATGCTTACGCTCCAGTTTTTCCCGCGCATGCGCGACCATATTCTCAGTCTCCATCGCAAACCCGCACAGAATCTGTCCTTCCGGCTTATTTGCGCCAAGGCTTGCCAGGATGTCCTGCGTCCGCTCAAGCGAAAGGCTTAAGTCATCATCCTTCTTTTTAATCTTTTGTTCCGAAACGGTCGCCGGGCGGTAATCCGCGACCGCCGCTGCCATGATAATGACATCCTGCTCTTTCGCGCGGTCTGTCACCTCGTCGTACATCTCCTGCGCCGAAACGATCGGCACCATTTGCACGCCGACAGGTACCGGCAGATGCGTTTTCCCGGAAACCAGAGTCACCGACGCGCCGCGCTCAGCGCAGACCTTTGCGAGGGCATATCCCATTTTCCCGGTGGAATGGTTGGATAAGAAACGCACCGGATCAAGCGCCTCGATCGTCGGGCCCGCCGTCACGAGGACGCGCAAACCCTTCATATCTTTTTCTCTGGCAATCGCGTTCAGAACATGCTCTACGATCACATGTTCATCCGGGAACTTTCCTTTTCCCTCATCTCCGCAGGCCAGATGACCGCTCGCCGGCTCGATCAGGGTCCAGCCGTCTTCTTTCAGCGTCCTTAAGTTTCTCTGCGTCACCGGGTTTTCATACATCCGCGTATTCATGGCCGGGGCAATCAGCTTCGGGCAGGTGCATGCCAACAGCGTGGTCGTCAGCATATCATCCGCCAGGCCAAAGGCAAGCTTTGCTGCCGTATTCGCGCTCGCCGGCGCCACCAAAGCCAGATCTGCCCGTTTGGCCAGCTCCACATGCTCCACGTTAAACTGAAAATTGCGGTCAAACGTATCTGTCAGGCATTTATTGCCTGTCAAGGTTTCAAAAGTAACCGGTGTAATAAACTGTGCTCCATTTTTTGTCAGAATCACATGCACATCGGCATGCTGTTTTTTTAAAAGGCTCGCCAGATTGGCCGCCTTGTATGCGGCAATGCTTCCGGTCACGCCCAGTATAATCGTTTTTCCTGTGAGCATAATCGCCCTGTCCTTTCCTGCATTCTCGCTTTTTCATGCGCGTTCTCGTTCGAGCTGCGGCTATACTGCTGACTGTGCGTTGGACGCATGGCAGCGGCAGCTCTCAAATCCTTTATGCGCGGCTTCATTATAGCCTACTTTCCCCCATTCCGCAACAGCGGGCCGCCTTCGTTTTTCTCAAAAATGATTGCGAATTTACTCCGGCTTGTATATAATGTTTTACGATTTTATTCTTTTACCTAGGGAGATAGACTTTATGGATCCTATTTTTCAGTCACTGCAAGACCAGGGCGTAAGTCCTGCTCTTCTGAACGCGATTGCGGATTTTCGCCAGCGATATTTAGCGGAGGATTACAAAAATAGACGGCTCACGCCGCCTGCCATGCCTTATTATGGGCGGGAAACCTTTGAAATGGCTGCCGCCGCGCTTCTGCAGGGTGAGAACATTCTGCTGACCGGCACAAAGGCAACCGGGAAAAATATTCTGGCGGAAAACCTTGCCTGGGTGTTTGGACGGCCTTCTTACAATATTTCGTTTCATGTCAATATGGACGCGAGCTCTCTGATCGGCACCGATACGTTCCGCGACAATGAGGTACAGCTGCGCACGGGGCCGGTCTATGATTGCGCCGCAAATGGAGGCTTCGGAATTTTTGATGAAATCAACATGGCCAAAAATGAGGCGATTTCTGTCCTGCACGCGGTGTTGGATTACCGTCGGGTGCTGGATGTGCCCGGCTATGAGACGATTCGTCTCCATGACGCGGCCCGGTTTATCGGCACCATGAATTACGGATACGCCGGTACCAGGGAGCTGAATGAAGCTCTGGTCTCCCGTTTTCTGGTCATTGAAATGCCGTCCGCGACAGAGGAATCGCTGCACGCGGTATTTGATAAGCTGTTTCCTGATCTCACACCGGAAGGGCTGCGGCAGGTCTGCGGGCTGTTTCTGGATCTGCAAACAAAGGTGGAACATTCCGAGATTTCTACAAAGCCTCTTGACCTGCGCGGTCTGATCGGAGCCTTAAAAACGGTACGGGCAGGCCTTTCCCCCCGGCTTGCCATACAGATGGGGATCGTAAATAAAACCTTTGATCCATTTGAGCGTGAGCTAGTCGAAGACATTGTCATGACCAGAATCCCGGAAAGCTGGACTCCGGAGAATCTTTTTCAGACAGCTTAGCGCCAGGTTATGGCTTATGGCAGATGATGACATTGGTGGCTTTGTCGCTTTTATAAAAAACATCGTTTGTTGTTTTGCTTTCATCTGTTTCATCTGAAATTACAAACATAACTCATTTGCAGAAAAGAGGTGCCCATGTCTGCCGGTACATCTGACTTTATTGATGAATCTGATTATTTCGACCAGTCGGATCCCTTCGCGAACGCGGAGCGCAGAGTCCGCAATCTGATGTGGACTGTGAGCGGGGATTACGCACTGGATACCAACCCGGATGTGAAATCTTACGCGCAGTCTAAATATATCTCTCTGTATGACGCAGTTCGGCAGGGAGCTTTTGCGCGTTTTTTTGATAAAGACGCATTCAGCCTCTATCTTGTGAAAAAAATCTTCTGCGGTGCCAGCGAACAGCCGCTCACAGAACTGGCGCAGCTTGCCGTGGACGCTGCTTCTTATCCAGGAGCTGTCTCGGAACGCCCGGGAACCAGCGACCTTCGCCGCCGGGCCTTTTCCGATCTGCTGGATCATTCCTTTCACAAAATGAGCGCCTCGTTGCCGGGCCGGGTAAAAATTGCCTGGATTCGCTGCTGTCTCTTTGGCGATGAAGGCGGCGAAAAACAGATCCGGGAAAGTGTTCAGCTGCTTCGTTCTCTTGAAAACGCAAACCAGACAGCTGATATTATCCGGGCTGTTGATATCCTTTATAATCAGCTGATTGACCGAAGCTTTGAAAAAAAGCACGGCGATCTCTCTTCCGTACTCGCAGTGACACTGGATGAGCTGCGGGAGTTTGACTGGGGTGATTTTCTAAAAGAAGAGCTCTCCGAAGACGATCTGGAGTCGTATCTCAATCAAATGAATCAGGCTGTTCAAACGCTGTCCGAAGAACCAGATGAAGAACCGACGCGGCCAAAAGAGGCGAAAAGGAAAATCATCGTGATTGATGAAAAAGCCGCGGCAAAAATGTATTCTTATATGGAGCTTAATTTCGGCCGGTCCTATCTTGGCAAAGAGGAGCAAAAAAGAAAAAATGCGAAGCTTTGCCGCGGCGCACACGCGGACTGCAGCCTGTATTATACGGAAGGGATTTTAAATCATCCGGTGCTCTCCAACGCGCAATACGTGAACGCGCGCCGGCTGAGGCAGAAAAATGAGCTGTTTTTTCGGAACCATCATAACCTGATTGTGCGATCCTCCGAACAGCTCTCCGATGAACTGCGCCGCTCTCTGCATCAGAGAAGCGAACCGGAGAGTGCGAATGCCTATGCCGGAACCATCGTGCCTGCCCGCCTGTGGCAGGTCGGACGCCTGAAGACTCCCGGCCCGCTGTTTACAAAGACGCAGCGCCATCTCAATTCCGACTTTGCTGTCGATATCCTGATCGACGCGAGCGGCTCCCAGCGTGACCGGCAGAGTGATATCGCCATGCAGGCCTACATCATCGCCGAAGCTCTCTGTCAGAACCAGATCCCCCTGCAGATAACCAGCTTCTGCACCTTCTGGGATTATACCGTCATGCAGCGGTTCCGGGAATATGAAGCAGACCGGCAGGCAAACCGGCAGCTGCTAAATTATGTGACCTCCTCCAATAACCGCGATGGGCTGGCCATCCGCGCGATCGGAGATTCGCTGCTGGCGCGCCCGGAGGAGGGCAAAATTCTGATTGTCCTCAGTGACGGGAAGCCAAACGATATCATCGTCAACCGTCCCAACAGCCGCAATCCGCGGCCTTACTGCGGAGACTACGCGATCCGGGATACCGCCCGTGAAATACGCGCACTGCGTGCCGCCGGCGTCTATGTGCTCGGCGTATTCACCGGAAAAGAATCCGATCTGATGACGGAAAAGAAAATATTCGGAAAGGATTTTACCTATATCCGCAGCATCAGCGGCTTCGCCCGGGTCGTGGCGCGCTATCTGCGCCGCCTGCTCGAAGAGGATGGGGCATATTTTTAAAAATAGAAAAAACGCTCACTGTCGTATCAGACAGTGAGCGTTTTTACGCACCGGGATCAGCCCCGTCACGGTTTTACTACAATATTCACAATTTTCTTCGGCACGTAGATTTCCTTGACCACAGTACCGGCAAGCTTTGCTCCGAGTGCTTCCTTGCCTTTCGCGATCGCGTCGTCCTTTGAGATGTCGACCGGAATGGAGATGACCGCTTTGGTCTTGCCATTGATCTGCACCGGAATCTCGATCTCGTCGTCCTTCATCGCTTCCTCGTCTGCCTTCGGCCATGTGGTGTGGAAGACGGAATCGGTGTGCCCGTACATCTCCCAAAGTTCTTCCGTGATGTGCGGAGCGAACGGAGCGAGCAGGGTGATGAAGGTCTCGATGGTCTCTTTGTCGATACCGCCGCTCTTTCTGGAGATCTCGATCAGCTTGTTGTTGTATTCCATGAATCCGGAGATCACGGTGTTCAGGCTGAAGCTTTCCAGACGCTGCGTGATGTCATATACCAGCTTGTGACGAATCTTGACCATCTCCGCCGTCTCCGGCACATTGGCTTCCAGGCTGTCGCAGGCCAGCTTCCAGAAACGGTTCAGGAAATGGTATACGCCGTCGATGCCGCGGTCGTCCCACTCAGCGTCGAGCTCAGGCGGTCCCACGAACAGCTCGTACATACGCAGCGAGTCGCAGCCGTAGTCGCGCACCAGATCATCCGGGGAAACTACGTTGCCCTTGGATTTGCTCATCTTGATGCCGTTTTTGCCGGTAATCATGCCCTGATTGAACAGCTTCTGGAACGGCTCATCAAAGTCGATCACGCCGATGTCGCACAGGAACTTGGTGTAAAAGCGGGAATACAGAAGGTGCAGCACCGCATGTTCTACGCCGCCGATGTACATGTCGACCGGCAGGTATTTGTCTGCTTTCTCTCTGGATACCAGCTCTTTGTCATTTTTATTGTCCACATAGCGCAGGAAGTACCACGAGGAACCGGCCCACTGGGGCATGGTGTTGGTCTCACGCTTCGCGTCCGCACCGCAGACCGGGCACTTGCAGTTGACCCACTCGTCGATCGCAGCCAGCGGCGATTCGCCCGTACCGGTCGGCTCATAGGACTCGACCTCCGGCAGACGCAGCGGCAGCTCTTCCTCCGGCACCGGGACATTGCCGCAGTGCGGACAGTGGATGATCGGAATCGGCTCGCCCCAGTAGCGCTGACGGGAGAATACCCAGTCGCGCAGCTTATAATTAACCGTTGCGCGGCCGATGCCCATCTTCTCGATGATATGCGGCGCTTCCTTTTTAAGAACAGCGGACTCCATGCCGTTCCAGTCGCCGGAATTGATCATCGTGCCGGATGCCGCTGTGTAAGCCTCCGTCATGTTTTCGATCTCCTGGCCATCCTTCGCGATAACCTGAATGATCGGGATGTTAAACTTCGTCGCAAACTCAAAGTCGCGGTCGTCGTGGGCCGGTACGCACATGATGGCGCCGGTACCGTAATCCGCCAGTACATAATCGGAAAGCCAGATCGGAATCTTTTTGCCGTTCAGCGGATTGATCGCGTAGGAGCCGGTGAAAACGCCGGTCTTTTCCTTATCCTGCATACGGTCGACGTTGGAACGCATGGAAGAATCAAAAATATACTGCTCCACGGCCTCCTTCGTCTCCGGTGTCGCCAGTGATGCGGCAAGCGCATGCTCTGGAGCAAGTACCATAAAAGTCGCTCCATGCAGGGTATCCGGGCGGGTGGTGTAGACGGTGATCTTCTCATCTCTTCCGTCAACCGGGAACTCTACCTCGGCGCCGTAGGATTTGCCGATCCAGTCGGTCTGCATTTTCTTGACCTTCTCCGGCCAGTCCAGCTTGTCCAGGTCATTCAGCAGACGATCTGCGTATTTTGTAATGCGCAGCATCCACTGGCGCATGTTCTTCTTCGTCACCGGGGAGCCGCAGCGCTCGCAGCAGCCGTTGACGACCTCTTCATTTGCCAGACCGGTCTTGCAGGACGGACACCAGTTGATCGGGAATTCCTTCTCATAGGC
>JAJBVE010000072.1 GCA_020859995.1 Clostridiales bacterium | reverse complement strand
TTCTGCGGGCTGTCTACCTGCTGCATAACGCCATCCTTCATAACAACGATTCTGGTACCAAGCGTCATAGCCTCGGTCTGGTCATGTGTTACGTAGATAATTGTAGCGCCCAGTCTCTGATGCAGTTTGGAAATCTCAGTTCTCATCTGTACACGAAGCTTCGCATCCAGGTTGGACAGCGGCTCGTCCATCAGGAATACCTTCGGTTCACGAACGATTGCACGACCCATAGCAACACGCTGTCTCTGTCCACCGGAAAGAGCCTTCGGCTTACGGTCAAGGAGTTTCTCAAGGTCAAGAATTTTTGCAGCTTCGGTTACCTGCTTTTTGATCTGATCTTTCGGTACTTTTCTCAGCTTAAGGCTGAATGCCATGTTATCATATACGGTCATATGCGGATACAGAGCGTAACTCTGGAATACCATTGCGATATCTCTGTCTTTCGGCTCTACATCGTTTACAACTCTGTCGCCGATCTTCAGCTCACCGGCGGTGATCTCTTCCAGACCAGCGATCATACGAAGCGTGGTAGATTTTCCGCATCCGGACGGTCCTACGAAGATAATAAACTCTTTATCCGCTACTTCGAGGTTGAAGTCTTTTACTGCCTCAAACCCGTTCGGATAAGTTTTGTTGATATGGGATAAGCTTAAACTTGCCATGTCTGAATCCTCCCTGATTCGTTTTGTTTTGCTGAATACTCAGCCCTTCTATAATGGGTTCAGTATACTAAATTCTCCTTTTTTTTGCCATACCATAACTGTACAAACATTTTTTAATCTTATTGTTGGTTATGCTTATGAAATTTGCGATTTTGAACCAAGCCTGTCATTTTGACGAATTTTTGCAATTTTTATGTGCAGATTGACGAACTCTTGAAATGCGTCACTGTTTTGTGTATACTAATAACATCAGGCATATAGCAAAATTCATTTAACATAGAGTAGTTGATGCAGAAATATATACACCCCTGTATATCAACTGGTAATATCCATAATATTGCTTTCGAGGAAAAACCATGAATTACATTGTACTTGATCTGGAGTGGAATCAGTGTCCATATGGGAAAACGCGGGAAATCGCTGCGCTTCCCTTTGAAATTATAGAAATAGGAGCTGTGCGGCTAAACGAATCACGTGAGGTCACAGGACAATTCCGTGAAGTTGTCCGGCCTCAGGTCTATACATCACTGCATTTTCGAACCAAAGAAGTGATATCACTGCGTGCAATGGATTTCGAAGGAGCCAGAAGTTTTCCAGAAGTCGCCAAAGATTTCTTTGCCTGGTGCCGCGAAAATGATGCAGCACTCCCCGATAACAGTTCATACGAGGATGGCGTAACGAAACCCGAGTCCATTCCTCACAATAACAACACGGTAAAACCCGACAGCGGTTCCTCAGGAAAGCACCAGTTATTCAAATATACTGAGTCTGCCTTCTGCACCTGGGGACCGGCTGATCTGACTGAACTACAGCGAAATCTTTCTTATTATAATATAGAAAGTCCATTTCCGTTTCCGCTGTTGTATTTTGATATTCAGAAAATTTTCAGTATCGCCTATGAGGACCGCAAATCACGGAAGTCACTGGAGTATGCTGTCGATTTTTTGCAGCTGCCAAAGGATATTTCCTTCCACAGCGCACTGAGTGACGCAATCTATACATCTCTAGTCATGCAGAGGCTCACCGATTCTCATATTCTTGAAAATTCTTCTGTAGACTATTTCCGCACGCCTCGTACGCGCGCTCAGGAAATCTATCTGCATTACAGTACCTACGATAAATTTGTATCTCAGCCTTTTCCTTCGAGAAACCAGGCTATGAAGGATTCCGTAGTCACATCCATGAAATGCCCTCTTTGCGGCAAGGCAGCTTCCAGAAAAATACGCTGGTTTTCTGCAGGTGGGCATAACCATTTTTGTCTCGCATGGTGCCCAAAGCACGGTTATCTGAAGGGGAAAATCCGTCTGCGGCAGAACGCAGATCACCTGACATACGCAATCAGGACAATTAAACCTGTTTCCGAGGAAGAAGCCGGACTGATTTATGATAAAAAAGAAGCGTTAAAAGCGCGCCGCCATGAGCATCATACCCACGAAACATGAAAATATCTGTTTTTTAGTGTATGCCGCTGGAAGAAATGATCCAGTTAATAAGTAAGTTCTTTATAGTAAAAGCTTCTGCCTGCCCCGCAGTTAATTAATGGGCAGAATTCACATTCTGCCCTGCATACTGCCTCCTTTATTCCGGATACGTAAAGCGCCTGTTTCCGACCAGTTCGTCCCGATATTTTTTTATATAGTATTTTGCCATATTTAAATTCTGTTCCGAGTAATTACCACATTGATCTGGCTGTGCCCCTGGAATTTCTCCTTCATAGGCAATAATGAAATCACACATATCTGTCACCAGGTCCAAAATGTCCTCTGGATTTAAATCGCCAAACATCACGATATAACAGCCCGTACGGCACCCCATCGGCCCAAAGTAAACAATATCGTCCTTACATGAACTATTTCTGAGATAGGTAGCTGCCATATGCTCAATCGTATGAAGCGCAGGCATATCAACGACCGGCTCTTTATTCGGTGCTGTAATGCGCATATCAAACGTAGTTATAACGCAATCCCCCTTTCTGTCTCTTCTGGATACATACAACCCTGGAAGCAGTTTCAGGTGGTTAATAGTAAAGCTTGCGATTCTTTCCATAATGTTACATTCCTCCATCTCCATTATTGCAATATTCTGTCATTTGGGTAATATATATTTGTGCTCTGATAAAAACCAACCGCCAATCATCATTATGGGAAGAAAACCGCTCTTCGTTCCACTTCGGTCGGCGAATATCCCGCACGAAGTGTGGGATGCCTCCGGCGAGGGCATAACGGACATCCAGTGGATGTCCAGCGCCCCATAATGCTCCAGAATCCGGCGATCCTGTCCAGACATTTATAAAAACCTATACAGAATTCCCCGCCTCTATGTACCCGGAGACGGGGAATCGATTCGTTTCTTTTCCTGTTTAATTTAAAACATGCTTTCTATTTTTATGACTCTAAATCTATAATTTCACGAGCATTTTATTTCGTCTGTTTAAAATTATCAACCAGGTCTTCCATTTCCTTAAGAAGGCAGTCCACTTTTCCATAATATGCATCGTTGTTCAGAGGGTTGTCCATCTCTTCACCAATCTCCGAAAGAACTGCCTTGAGAGCCTCGATCCGCTTTTTGCCATTTCCATCTTTATAGAGCAGATAGCGGCTGCGCTCATTTTCTTCCGGTGTCATCTTGCGTAAATAGACCTCCACATTCGGTTTCTCCCCAATATAACGATATGTGATGGACGGTGACGCGTGATTCAACAGATTCTGAAGGTAATAAATATCCCCTGTGGACTTGTAATAGCGCCAGGCGAATGTTTTACGCATTGTCTGCGCTCCAATTGAAGCCAGCCCCATGCTCTTGCCAGCCGCTTTCAGAGCGCGGTACGCCTGCTCTCTGGAAAGAGGATTCGGTGAGCTGGCATGCCCCAGGATCAGATATGCGTCCGGATCTTTGCCTTCTGTATAGTTCATAATTATTTTCTGCAGGTCTTCCGGAATATGGAATGTCCGCTTTATATTCTTCGTCCCAATGCAGGCTTCTATGCTTTCCTTACCGCGGATGTCCTTGTTTTTAAACTTCAGAATTTCCTGCAGCTGAAGCCCGGTGCCTACGCCGATCTCAAACATAATATAATATTTGTCATCCATCTCACGCAGCTTTTCCTTAAACTTTTCCAGTGTTTCTTCGTCTTTGATTGGTGCGACCCAGTTCATCTTTTATCCATCCCTTCTTAATTATTTATGGTAAACGGTATCTTATCCGTTTATTTCCACACAGGCTGTGTCTCCTTACAGTTTTTCTTAATTTATGAAACAACCTGCCGCCAATTCAGTTATTTATTATTCCCCTGTCCTTTTTTGGAGGAAATTCGCTCTTGACGCTCCTGCTCCAATTCATCAATCAGGCGTTCCGTCTCATGCGCCTTCCACTCCATCTCTTCCGCCTCCCGCGCGGCCCTTTGAGCCTCCGCAGCCGCCAGCTCCTCCTGCTCTTTGCGGATACGTTCCTGCTCCATCACTGCTCTGAGTTCTGCTTCAATCTCAGCCGCAGTCATATTTTCTATTTCTTCTTCCCTTTTCTTTCGTTCCTCATCCTCCAATCTTCTCCGCCGCCGGATTCGTGCGTCTGCCGTTGCCCGGAAAATCAATACAACCATTAACACGATCAGAATTATCAGAATCACAGCTCCCACGGCCGCCACAACAATCAGATGCGTTTCCGCGTAAGCTCTGAAAAGCTGATATCCTTCACCCAAAATAGCCTTTGCCTGATCAAGTACGTCATCCAGTCCCTCGATCAGAATATTTTCTCCCGACGAACCAGTCTCTGCAGTGACATTTGTCCCTATGCTGTACCGTGTCCGAATCGGAACCAATACTGTATTTAATTTACCAGCCGCCATTCCGACCGGCTGTCCATTATACTCATACGAAAAAACTCTCGTGCTGCCGTATGCCTCTGTAACCGTAATAGTAAGATCTTCATTTGAAGCATCATTCGGAAGCGTAATATGCACACTGCAATTTTCAAACGGTACCCTTTCCCAAACAGAAGAAAGAAACTTTGAAGCAGTGCCGACATAATCAAGATTCATTATATCATAAAAAGTGGATTTTGAACTAATATTCTCATAATTTTTTGTATAAAAATTTTCGAAACCATATTCAAGAATTTCTGTGGATTCTGCATAAGCTTTTCCGGCTCCGTTGACTCTTAAAATCACAGATACCAGGTTCATACCATCCTTGCTGCCATAGGTCACCAGTGTATTCAGACACTGCGAGGTATACCCAGTCTTTCCTCCAGTACACCATGACTGATAGTATTCCGAATCGGACTGAAGCATTTTATGATGATTCAGAAAAGAACGATCCTCTCCCGATAAATTTGTCTCAGGGATAATATATTCCGTTGTTCCGACAATCTCGCGAAAGGTCTCATTCTGATAAGCAGCCTGCGCGATCAGCGCCATATCGTACGCGCAAGTGTAATGGTCATCACTATACAGCCCGTGCGGATTGGAAAAATGCGTATTTACACAGCCAAGTTCCTCGGCCTTCTCGTTCATCATATCAGCAAAGGCACTGACGCTCCCGGCAATGTATTCCGCGACACCGTTCGCAATGTCATTTGCCGAAGCCAGCATAATCCCATACGCGCAGTCGCGCAGAGTCATTTCTTCCCCCGGCTGGATACCCAGATGCGTACTCCCTTCCTCAATGTCATACACAATCTCTGAAAACGTAATCGTATCATCCAGATCGCAATTTTCAATCAGAAGAAGCGTCGTCATAATCTTCGTAATACTGGCAGGATATTGCTTTTCGGTCGCCTGCTTGCTGTAGAGAATTGTCCCCGTATCGATGTCCATGACAACAGCCGACGCCGCCTCTATTTGGGGACCTTCCGGCCATCCTTCAATCTCGTTGGACTCAATCGTATAGTACCAGGACTCTGGAATCTCCGTCTCTGTCTGAGCAGCTTCTTCCTCCGCCAGAATAATTACAGACGGTGCCAGAAGCAGCAGCCAGAATGCCAGCAGTCCCGCCGTCACCGTTCTCCACCTTTTCATGTTTCACCTCATATCAATATCGCCTGACAGATGTCTGGCTCTTCATGAATCACCAGGAAATCATACTCAGGGATTGCTCAGAAATAGATAAGCCGATGCGGCAGAACCGGTCAAATATTCGCCGCCATCTGTAGTCCGGTTTAAAACACAATGCCCGTTTTCACTGGTATACTCGCTACAAAAACGCCACATGTAAAACCAAAACATTGTGGTGTTTTTTATACCTTTTCTGTCTAAAAACAATGTTACTCAAAATTTTTAATATTAGTATATGAGAAACCCCGGAAAAATGCAAGCCCTTCCGAAAATAAATACAGAGAAATAATTTCGGCTGAAGTGAAAAAGTAAATTCCACTCTGAAGGGGGACAAGTTGAATTTA
>JAJBVE010000064.1 GCA_020859995.1 Clostridiales bacterium | reverse complement strand
CGCAAGTTTTGAGAGGCATCGCGGACTAACTACGATTTCGGCACAGGCTGGGGGAGGCGCGGTCGGCCGCAATCCCGTCTCGATTATTGTTCCCTGCCACCGTGTGGTCGGCGCGAAGGGGAACCTGACTGGCTATGCAGGGGGGATTGATAGAAAAAGGGAGCTGTTAAACTTAGAAAATAATGGGCAGAAATGACGTGTTTCATAAAACGGCTGAAAAGTGGCCAGAGTCAGCAGGAAACCCGCTGATAGTGCGGGATTCCTTTTGACTCTGGCCATAGGAGTGCAGGACGAATAGTACCGGACTCATAGTGCTGAACCTGGAGCGGAGGATTCGTCCTAGATGAACCCTGGACTTATGAAATCATAAAGGATCCTTCGATATCATACAGCTGATTGTCGTACATGATCTGGATCGTGTAGGTGTCGGCGGCCATTTCACTGAGGGGTATGGGCAGCTCGTAGTTGTAGTTAGTGGCTTCGCTGGAGGCCGGGGTGATGTCTGAGATATCATATACGTAGGTGTGAGTTTCTCCATTGAAGATGATCTGCGTATACAGATGGTCGCGGCTCTGCACATACAGGATGCTGCCGCAGAGGGTGACGCTCACCAGGTCTTCCGAGATGGTCTCCGTCGCTTCAGATTCTGCGGCATCTTCAGATTCTGCGGCATCTTCGGATTCTGCGGTGCCTTCTGTTTCTACGGTGTCATCGGTTCTTGCGGTGCCTTCTGTTTCTACGGTGTCATCGGTTCTTGCGGTATCTTCCGTTTTGGTCGTGTCATCGATTTCCACAGGCATGCGCAGGGTTCCCCGGATATAATTATCAGATAAGGAAAACGCGCCCGCGCAGTCGTTCATGGACAGCGTGATGGAATACCCGCGGTAAAATCTGCGCGTGATGTTCCAGACATTCAGGATTTCTCCGGATTCGTAGTCGATTTCGTATATCTTTCCGCGGTATTCTTCAGTAGTCGGCCGGTTCGCATTGACCGAAAATATCCGTCCGGCCTCGCTGTTATAAAAGGCATTGGAGGTGATGGAGGAATAGGTGGTCTCGTAATTTTTCAATTGTGTCACAGTCATGGTATCCTCATCCACGGAATAGATTTTCACATAGGACGCATTGGTGTCGTCAAAGGTCGATACGGAGCGGTAGGCGTCGCTGTGGTTATCGAAAAGAATGATTTCCAGGGTGTCGGGATTGCCGTCCAGGTCTTCTTCGAGAATATAGGCGGCGTGCTGCTGGTAGTGCCACTGGAACTCTTCCGCGGCGGTGAGCACTTTATCCTCGTAGCCGGTGCCATCCCATACGGTGGGGTCGGCCAGAATCCAGAGAATTTCGTCTGTAGACCAGTCAATGCGGATGACGGAGTGCAGATTGCGGCAGCTGATGAGGATGGTGTCGGTCTCTTCGTCGTAGGAGACGGTATTGGTGTGGCACCAGTCATCCCGGTCGATGTAGGAGAGCCCATCGAATAATTCGTTTAAATTGAGTGATTTTACGACCTCGCCGGTTTCGCGGTCGATCTCCTGAATCATATTCTGCTCGTAGCCGTCGTTGGAATTCGTCAGGATCAGGAAGTTGCCGTCCGGGGTCATTTCCTGGATGTCGTGATGGACGCCATTCGGGAAGTAATAGACATTGTATACGCGCCCAAGATAGTCCATTTCCCAGAATTCCGGCGAATTCGGCATGCTGGCATTCGGATAGAGGACATTTTCCGCCTCAATCAGGAAATGGCCGTTTTCCAGAGGAAAGACGCCGTAGTATTCCCATTCGGTCGAACTGTACCAGCGGATTTCGCCTGTCTCATCGAATGCGTAAGCGTATTTGGAGGACAGGCCGGAGACCAGCATCAGTCCCATAGCGGAGCTGGCAGTATAGCTCTCAGTGGAAACCGCGCCAACCAGGGCGGAAGGCAGGCTTTCGGTCGTGATGGTGAGTGTCAGGGTGTCCAGGACGGTTTCGTCCGCGTCCAGAAGCTCGACGACGACCTCATTGTCATATGCGGCATAAAGCCCGAGGATTGGAACGATATGAAGGGTAGCGGCATCGATTGTGTCAGTGATGTCAATACCGCCGTCGCTTTTGCCCTTTACGGTCACGCGCACTGCGCATTCCTCGATGGTTTCAAAGGCCAGCACGGCGGTGAGCGGCGCGTTTTGATAAGGATTCTGGATCAGCAGCGGATCCTCAAAGGTGCTGCCGTTTTCTTCCACATTTGCCACAATCGCGTCCGAGATCGCCTGCGTCTGTTCCGGCATGGAAAGCTCCGTGTCCAGATCCGCTTCAATCGCGATTTCTTCGGAGGAGACGACAGTCCAGGAGCGGCCGTCCACATCGTACAGAGTTTCTGTCGCGACCAGCTGCGCTTCGGTCTCCGTTTCGGTTTCAGCCTGCGCTAAAGCCGCGGCCTCTGCTGCCGCTGTATCCGTTGCGGAAGCGTCTCCCGCTGTCGCTGAGGATTCAGAAGCTGCTGCTATTTCGGACTCCAGCTGCGCCTGTAATTCTGCCAGATCGGTGCTTTCCGCCTGCGTTTCGGCGGAAGTTTCCGTCTCAGAGGAGGCCTGTGTTTCGGTGGAAGTCTCCGTTTCAGTGGGAGTCTGTGCCTCGGCAGAGCTCTCTGTGTCAGCTGATTCCCCGCTGTTCGCTGCATCGCTTTCATTTATGTTTTCTGTGCCGTCGGATGCGTCTTTATCATCGGCGTTATCTGCGTTGTCGGACGTATCTTCGCCGGTAATACTATCTGCATCGTCAGATGTATGGTCCTCGCCCGCGGCTTCGTCTGCACCTGAGGAGTCAGCGTTTTCATTCGAATCCTCGTCTGTTTCTTCTTCTATGGTCCCTACCGGAATCAACAATTCCTCCGATTCAAACGAATAAACAAGCGTCAGATCAGAGGCCTCAGCGGGGATTTCAAAACAAATCCAGCCTTCATAGCTGCCAAAATTCAGGGCGGTTCCGGGCAGGCGGGACATCCCGAAGTCGGTGATAAAGCTGTCGTCTATCCGTGTGTAGCTGTTTCCGTCTCCGTCAATCAGAAACAGCTTTTCCCACTCAATGGCCTCCATGCTGCCGTTTTTGACAAAAGAAAGCTTCAGCATACAGTATTCGCATCCGTCCGATGCTGTCTGCTCAATGTCGGTGGTTTCCACGCTGGTATAGCCGAGCTCCACGCTGACCGCGGAAAGAGAAGCGGAGCGGGAGACGTCCTCCAGAGTAATCTGCCAGCCGGCTACCTCATAGACTGCCGCCGTTTCCGCGGCATCTGCCGAATCCTCAGCTTCTGCTGTTTCCGCGGCATGAACGGAATTTCCCGGCAGCAGGACAAGAGTGCCTGCCGCTGTCAAAAGCAAGGCTGTCAGGAACAGGGATTTCAAGAACAAGGATTTCAGCTCTGGAATAGTCTGCCCCCATTGCCTGCTCGCAAAAAGGTTGTTTTTTCTAAGAGATATGTGTGATGAATATATTCTGTTTTTCATAAGAACCTCCGTCCCGCAGCCGTTCTTTCATGCGGCATATGTGATGAATACTTGTCAATGACTTCGTGTCAGTATAACCGTTGCTGCGGAAATGACTTCTTGCATTGCGATTAGCGTGCGTTCAGTGCATAGGACGCTGCACGGTGAGGGAATACTCCGTCCAAGGTCCGTACCTTACTTAGAAATCCACCGAATATCCGCTCGCGTAGGTCACGCCGTCCAGCATCAGGAAGATTTCCCAGGTGCTGCCCTCCAGACCGTCCGGAGATACCCAGCCCTTTACGGCCACGGTGGTGGTGCCGTCGCTTTCAGTGGTGGACTGAGTCAGGGTGTAAACTTTTGTCTCATCGGCACTTTTGAGAACCAGATAGCCGTCTGCCAGATCATCCGCGGAGGTTTTTGTGGTAAAGGAGCCGCTTAAGGTGACCTTGGTCGCGTCACGCGAGAAGGTCCATCCGTCCGGCAGTGTTTCCGCGTCTTCAAGGGAAATGTCTGCTTCCGGCTCCACGGTTGCTTTTTCTCCGAGACTGCCGAGCAGCACGCCGGTCTGCGTTACATCCAGCGTGGCGCCCTCCGTATAGACAGAAAGTACGAGTGAGCGGTAGGTCTGGCTGCGGTAGGTATCCCCGGTGATGGTCAGTTCGAAGACCAGCTCTCCGTCAATCAGCCGGTCAATATGGGTTGTGCTGGTGTAGCCGGATGCCAGCTGATAGATGGGACCGTAATCATAGCTGTCCTCTTCGGCACTGTAGAGGTTCGACCCGGCCGTGACCTGCAGCGCGTCCTGCGTGCCGTCCAGGGAAATCACACCGGAGATCCAGTCTGAATACCACTCGGCTCCGCGTTCTTTTCCATATTCAAAAATCTGTTCTACGGTCATAGCTTCCGTATCGATGCGGTAAATCACCGCGCGGGAGTAGACATCATTGCCCGTCACGCGGTTGTCATTGTCATCGTACTTCACCTTTGCGGTGCCGTTGTCGAACAGCATAATATCACCATTATCCAGCATGGTTACCTGGTGTTCCGCGTAAAACCATTCGAAATCATCCCCGACCGGTGTAAAGAAATAGCTCTCATCAATGCTTTCCCAGCCATCCGGGTCCCCGAGGATCCAGGCGAGCGTTTTCTCCGTTTTATGAACCGCAATGATCGCGTCCTTGTGACGGGCGGAAACCAGCAGCAGGTCATTTTCTTCATCATACCAGAGCGAATTGTTGTGAAGCCAGTCATTATCCTCCGCGCCGTCCGTCAGGATGGATGCGGAAGCACCGTCGTCGGTGTCTCCCAGAATATCCCTCATGTCCAGCTCCCATACGACCTCGCCGGTCTCCCGGTCAATTTCGACGATATAATCTTCAATACTGCTTAAATCCGGGCTGTTGGAAGCCACCAGCAGATTCCCGTTGGAAAGCTCCTGGAAATCGTGATGCTCCCCGCCCGGGATCGCATATTCCCGGTAGTATTTGCCGCTTAAGTCAAATTCCACCAGCCCTGATTTGTAATAAGTGCCGCTGATGGTGTAGGAGGCGGGCGCCATCAGATGCCCGTTGGAAAGCTGGTGCACGCCCTGCGTCCCGAGGCTGTTAAAATACCAGCGGATGTCCCCGGCGCTGTCAATGATCAGAAGCACGCCGCCGGACTGCATCGTCAGGGTCATCGTTGAATAATCATACGCTTCGGAATCCAGCATCTCCGCCTCAATATCCCAGGCGCTTGTGTCAATTTCCTCGGTGGTAACTTCCAGTGTGACTGACGTTCCGTCATCCAGCGTCAGCACGACCTCGGTGGTATCGCCATTGTACAGGCCGTAAATGGGGACGATATGGTTTGTCGCCGCATCGAAGGTGCCGCTGATGTCATTTTCCTCGCTTTTACCCTTCACGGTAATCGTGCCGCCCAGTTCCTCGTCCGTGCTGAAAATGGCCACCGCCGTCAGCGGGGAATTGCCGTAAGGATCCAGCACTACCAGCGGCGATTCAAAGGAGTAGCCGGCCGCTGCCTCCTGCAGCAGCGCCGCGTCAATCGCGCTCTGCGCCGCGAAGATGTCCGTTTCCGTAAGGAGGATGGTGTCTGCGGCGGCTTCGGTGTCTTCAACTGCTTCCGTAGTCAGTTCTGTCTCTGCGGCTTCGGCGTTTATCCGTGCCGCGCAGATCATCAGACCCGCTGCCAGCACCAGCACTGCCGCAGCAGCCAAAGACTTTGACCATACAGTACAAAACTTTTCTTTCATTGTTTTTTCCTTTCTGAAATAAAACTGTCTGAGACTGCCTGATGGTAACTGTTTTGTTCTTTCCAGTTACCTCGATTCTTCCGTTGAAAAAGCGAAATGTTAAAAAAGTATTACAGAAATACATTATAAAATATATAGCACACTTAAAAATAGATAACAAGAAGTTTTCATAAGCTCCATACTTTTTTCACAAAATAAAGAAGGCGGCAACCCCTGTTTATTTTGGTAAAATGCCAGTTGAGAAATACAGGTATCTCAAGTATAATATGTTTAATTTTACGACCCAGGTGAGATAGAGCCCGCATAAGGAAGCCTGGAGCTCCAGAGACTGTAAAGAAGGTATAGTGAGACGATATCAAAAACTGTGTATACAACGATGGCAGCGCAGAGAACGGAAAGGGCGTGTAATATGATAGAAAAGAAAAAAAAGCTTCCGATGGGGATTGATGATTTTTCCAAAATACGGAAAGAAGGATTTTATTACGTGGATAAGACAGCCATGATCCGCGATTTGCTGAATGAGTGGGGAGAAGTGACCCTGTTCACACGCCCCAGACGTTTTGGAAAGTCTTTAAATATGAGCATGCTGAAGGCCTTTCTTGAGATAGGCTGCGATGAGTCGATTTTTGAAGGACTGGAGATTTCCAGAGAAAAGGAACTGTGCGAAAAATACATGGGAAAGTTTCCTGTTATTTCGGTCAGCCTGAAAAGTGTTATGGGAGCTGATTATGAAACGGCCAGTTCAGTCATGCGCACAGTGATTGGCAATGAGGCGATGCGTTTTCAGTTTTTGCTGGAGGATGACAGACTCACGGAAAGGGAAAAGAGTCTGTACAGACAGCTGATCGAGATCGATTCTGAGGACAGCGGAAGCTTTAAGATGTCGGAAACGGTGCTGCTGGGCAGCTTAAAAACGCTTTCCATGCTGCTGCAGAAACACTATGGGAAAAAGGTCATCATTTTGATAGACGAATATGACGTTCCTCTGGCAAAGGCGGAGGCACGGAATTATTACAGGAAAATGGTGGACCTGATCCGCGGTATGTTTGACCAGGCATTGAAAACAAATGAACACCTTTACTTCGCTGTGATGACCGGGTGCCTGCGCATAGCGAAAGAGAGTATTTTTACCGGACTTAATAATCTGAATATCCTTTCTATTACAAACGTCCGGTTTGATGAGTATTTTGGATTTACGGACAGAGAAGTGAAGGAACTTCTGGAATATTATCAGATAGAGGACAAGTACGGGCTTATAAAAGAATGGTACGATGGCTATCATTTTGGCAACATTGATGTTTATTGCCCCTGGGATGTCATCAGCTATTGCTATGAAACGCTTGGAAATCCCAACGCTGTTCCGAGGGACTACTGGTCGAACACAAGCGGGAATGACGCGGTGCGCCGTTTTATTGAAAAATCTGGAAATGGGCAGACGAAGAGCGAGATTGAGGCACTGGTTGCGGGAGAAACGGTCATAAAGGAGATTCATGAGGATCTGACTTATGACCAGCTTTATGATACCATTGAAAATATCTGGAGCATGCTGTTTATGACAGGATACCTGACTTCGCGCAGGCAGGTGGATTTGAATCTCTATGAGCTTACGATACCGAACCGGGAAATCCGTAATATTTTTACCAGGCAGATTACAGCATATTTTAACAGCCTGGTTCGGAAAAACAGTGAGCGCTTCGAAAATTTTTGCGACGCACTGAAGACGGGCGATGCGGAAAAAACGGAGGAATTGCTGATATCCTATCTGTATGATTCAATTGCTGTACGTGACAGCTCGACACAGAAGGACAAAAAGGAAATCCTTTACCATGGTCTGATGATTGGGATTCTCGCGAATAAAGACGGCTGGAAATCACAGACAAACGCGGACACAGGAGATGGCTATTGCGATGTTATGGTCGAGATTGAAAGAGAAGATATCGGCATGATTATCGAGTTTAAATACGCGGAAGGCGCGCGTCTGGCCGCCGGGTGCAGGGACGCGATGGCTCAGATTGAGCGAATGGACTACACGAGCCGCCTGAAGCGGGAAGGATATCGCACCATTTATAAATATGGCATTGCCTGCTATAAAAAACGGTGCCGCGTAGTTTGTGAAAAGGAAGAATATGATCCAGACGCATAGAAAGGAAATAGCGGACATAAATACTAGTCACATGTTTCTGGCGGTATAAGAAGGATGGAATGGTTTGCAGACCCTGGCGGTTTGTGGTAAGCTGTGAGACTGAGAATTATGGTAATTATTCAGGACAGTATTTCGCACTTGCTGCGAAGTATGTATGAAAACGTATTAACTGTGAAGGTACTGAACAGTTACGAATTATGCGTGAAATCAGGAGGAAAGTATTGTGCTGAAAGTATCAGTGATTGTTCCCGTCTATAACGGAGAAGAGCATTTGCGCGAGTGCCTGGACAGCATTATAAACCAGACGCTGACAGATATTGAGATTATTTGTGTGGATGATGGGTCGACGGATGGTTCTCTCGCGATTCTGCGGGAATATCAAAACGCGGATCCCAGAATGCAGATTATTCAACAGGCGAATCAGGGAGCGGGAGCGGCCAGAAATAAGGGATTGGATGCCGCCTCAGGAAAATATCTTGCCTTCTGGGACTGTGATGATTATTTCGCGCTGGACGCACTTGAAAAAATGGTGAAAAAAGCAGAAGAGACGCAGGCAGACATCTGTGTCTGTGACGCCTGCGATTTTGAGTCTGAGACCGGGAATACGGTGGCGCATTCTTATCTGCGCTCCCCGCTGCCGGAGACAGAGGTTTTCAACATTAAAAGTTATAAACAGCGCATTTTCTGGTTTACGTCCGCGGTTCCGTGGAACAAGCTGATCTTAAGAGACCTGATGCTGAAAGAAAAGATACGCTTCCAGGAGATTATGCACATCAATGATGTCTATGCTATTTATTCGGCAATCGCGTTTGCCGAACGGATTGTACTGGTGAAAGAAAAGCTGATTTACTATCGTGTGAACCGGCCGGGCAGTCTGATGAGCACCTATGGGGAAAGCGCGGATTCTGTTTTTGAAGCGTATGAACAGCTGAAAATCAATCTGGAGCGTCATGGAGGCATTCTTGATGATCCGGAGATCCTGCTGGGATTCCGCAATAAGGTACTGGATATTTACATTTACATTATGAGATACTGCAATACATTTGCGCAGTACCAGCACTATTATGATTCTCTGCGGGAAAGCAGATTTCAGACAGTCGGTCTGGATGGACTTGAGGCGGAGTATATTTTTAATCCAAGACATGCCGAACGCTACAAAAATATGTATCAGCTGCCCGCGGAAGACTATTTGCTGTGGCAGTATCAGACATTGTTGCTGAATGACAATGTACTGCATAATGATTTTAACAGGCAAAAGAATGAACTGAAGACTCAGAAAAGCGAGATAAAGGCGCAGAAAAATGAGATAAAAGCACAGAAAAGTGAAATTAAGGCCCTGGAAAGCGAACTTAAAGACCGGGAAAGTGAAATGAAAGCGCAAAAAGGCGAATTGAAGCGCCAGAAAGAGGAACTAAAACGCCAGGAGAGTGAGCTGACGCGTCAGAAAAAGGAGCTCGCGAAACTGGAGGAAAAGACAAAGACTCTGGAAGCTCTGTCGCAGTCGCAAAAACGCCAGCTGCAGCTGAAATCTGTGCGGATCGCGCTGAAATTAAGCAGGCTGCTCGGAAGATTGCGGGACTGCTTTACGGGAAAAAGGAAAAAAGAGCATGAATAAGTCTCTCCCCGGAGACATACACCCATTCATTGTCGTCGAGCTGATACATCACATACCCCCTGTCCAGCAATTCGCTGCAGGCGGCACTGTTCGCGAACACAATCGCTTCCTCGCAGTCTTCCCTAGGGTAACCGGCAACGACCGTATATCGGTTCAGATAAAACTGATACAGATAATAGGTGTTATGATCTGTAGCGGATGAGGTGTCAACCACATAGATTTCATCCGGCAGACTGGTCAGGCTTTGCGCGGTTTTTATGAACGTGTAGCTGGATGACACTTTGTTCCAGTTTTTCTGGGAAGTGTTAAGATCATAGGAAGCGCTCTGCGAACCGTATTCCCACAAAAGGAAAAAACTTATGAGAAGAACCGCCGTGCTTTTCTTCTTTTTATAAAATAAAACGCATGCTATGGAAAACATCGCAAATAAAATGCCGAATGGCTTTAAATATAAATAAATATCTTTGCTGCCGTCCAGCAGGGCGCCGATAAAACCAACAAAAATCTCTTCCGCGGCTGTGGTATTCTCCAGGTAAGGCACGATCGCGGCGACCCAATAGGTCTGTAACAGCGCGAACAAAAGGAAGGTTCGGATGGCAATGGATTTTAGCTCCTGGTAATGTGACTGGATATATATCAGAGTAATCATAAACACAGGTCCGCAATAAGGGCCAAAATAGCGGATGTACGTGAACGCTTTTACACCATAAGTGCTATCTCCCTTCACAGCGGACACGGCGGAAGACAGCCAGGAGATGGACTGCCCGGCAATGGTCGCGGCAATGCTCAGCATAAATGTGATCGAGAGAATGAAAAAGAGGTCGTTTTGGCTGTCTGACGTTTCTTCGGCATGATTTTCGCAAAGCAATGAGTCAGGCAGCTGTTTTTTCCGGAAGGTTTGATGATTTCCGCATGTAAAGAAAGTAAAGATCAGAGGAACAAATATCACAATCGCCGCGAAAAGGACTGCTCCTGAATAAATGCCGATCGTATAGATCTGTCCGAAAATAATATTCAGCCATGTTTTCCATACAAGAGGATCCGTCAGATCCGCGCCGGTGGAAATATTGATGGATGAATTTCGGATCGATTCCCCTTCGCTTATAAGCCAGATATGGCTTTGGATGTAATGGATGAATTGACTGCTCAAAAAATATCCGGCGGCACCGGCTGCCACGAAAGCGGCCTTTGAAATCAGCCATTTACGTGTGCGGATAAAAAAACACAGCACAAGAAGCACCACCGCGATCCATAATACTGCGGCGCGGATGTGTACGGTCAGCGTGTAGGAAAGTACCGCCGCCAAAAGCAGCGAGTAAGCAAATTTTTTCTTATTATTTTCGCAATGATAAAGAATACATAATAACCATGCTGTCACCCAGGAGATCAGAATCAGCATATGTTCGTTGTATATGATGTTGCTTCTGGTCACTACCATGAAAGAGCAGGCCACGGAAGCGATCAGGAGAAAAACCTGATTCTCCACGAAAAAGTATTTTTTCATCAGGTGATAACTGATGGGCGCGGCCAGACTCTGGAGGACAGAGACGAGAACCAGAGCTGCCCGGTAAATAATGATCGGGTCGTCCGTCAGCCGGAAGATGGGAGCAAGTAAAATAGAGAAGCCTCCGCCGTAATATCCAGCCAACGAAACCACGCCGGACCAGTCCAGACCGGCAAAAAACGCGCCGGTAGATATCGTTGCGGTCTCATCGGAAATGGTCCGCACAGGGAACATCTGCATACTGAAAAACAACCGGGGCAGCAGCGCAATAATGAACACAAAAAGCGGCGCCAGCAGGCGGGAATCATTGCCCGCCAAAGCGCTGACGGTGTCAGAAGGCTTATCCGGCGCTTTATTCATTTGCTGTCTAAGGGGTATCGATTTTTGCATATAATCCTTTCATTCCTGCTTCCCACGAGGGGATTTCCGTTGCGCGGCTTTCATTATACATCCTGAAAAAAGGATGGTCAATCAGAATTCATTTATATCTTGCACCCCTCGCCGGTTCGTGGTAAGCTTTGAGCATAAGAGGTTGCGAATAATGATAAGCAACAAAATACGAAAGCGAAATACTAAGGTAAAGTATTAAAGCAAAATGCTAAAGCAAAAGACCAGAGAGAAAGACTAAAGAAAAAGATAAAAAGATAAAAAGATAAAAAGATCAGAGATACGGCTGAAAAATAAGAATCGGAAACAGGAGCAGCAAGAGAGAGCGGCTGCAGCAAAAGTGGAAGGAGGAAGCTTATGGGAGTTTATTTGAATCCGGGCAATATGGATTTTAAGAGAGCGATTAATTCAAAAATCTATGTAGATAAGACAGAACTGCTCGTATTTACGAATAATGTTTTAATGACGGAGCAGTTATATATCAGTGTCAGCCGCCCCAGACGTTTCGGCAAGTCGATGGCGGCAAATATGCTTGCCGCGTACTACAGCCGGGGCTGCGATTCGGAAGAATTGTTCAGGGGGCTTAAGATTGCGGAGGACACCGATTTTAAAAAGCATCTGAATCGTTATAATGTGATCCGGCTGAATATGCAGGACTTCCTGACAAAAGCGGGATCCGCCGAGGGTATGATTGAGCTGATCGAAAAGAAGCTTTTCCGTGAGATAAACAGAGAGTTCCGAGAGGTGGATTTTGACCCGGATGATTTTTGCTTTGCGCTGGAGGAGATTTTTGATCAGACGGGGATTCCGTTTATTTTTATTATAGATGAGTGGGACTGTGTGATGCGCGTTTACCGTGACGATAAGGCTGCTCATACGCAGTATCTTGACTATCTGCGCCATTTGCTGAAGGACAAAAGCTATGTGGCGCTTGTGTATATGACCGGGATTTTGCCGATCAAAAAATATGGGCAGCATTCAGCCCTGAACATGTTTTACGAGTATTCGATGATGAATGCGAGACCGATTCAGGAGTTTACCGGGTTCACGGAAGCAGAGGTGCAGGCGCTCTGTGAACAGTACGATGTCTCTTATGACAGGATGAAAAAGTGGTATGACGGCTATCTGGTCAGCGGCGTTTCTGTTTATAATCCACGATCTGTCGTCGAGGCGATTCTCAGAGGAGAATTTGACAGTTACTGGGCGAAAACGGAGACATATGAGGCGCTGAAGGTTTATATTCAAATGGACCGCGATGGTTTGCGGGAAAAAACGGAGCGTCTGATAGCGGGGGAGACGGTTTCTGTCAATCCGCTGAAATATCAGAATGATATGGCTGCATTTGAGAGTGCGGATGATGTGCTGACGCTGCTGATTCATCTGGGTTATCTGACGACTCGGCGAGAGTTTTCCAAAGAAAAATTTCCGGAAATTGACGAAGGGGCTGTGGATTGCGTAATTCCAAACAGCGAGGTGCGTCAGGAATTTATCAACTGTATTGAGGACGGAGGCTGGGAAAATGTGATGGACGCAATTCGCGGTTCAAATGAACTGCTCCGGCTGACGATTGCCGGAGATGAGGCGGCGGTCGCGGCTCAGATTGCCAGGGTTCATCAGGAGAATGCATCTATTCTTCAATACAACGATGAAAATTCACTGTCCTGCGCGATTTCGCTGGCTTATTATTCGGCGAAGAAAAGCTATACAGTGGTTCGTGAAATGCCTGCAGGTAAAGGATTCGCGGACCTGGTATTTGTGCCGGACAGAAACTGTGCTTTGCCGGCGATGGTGGTGGAGTTAAAGTGGGACAAATCTGTAAAAACCGCTCTTGATCAGATCCGTAAGAATAAATATGCAGATTGCCTGAGACGTTTTTCAGGTGAAATCCTGCTGGTGGGCGTGAATTATGATAAGGACAGCAAGGAGCATTCCTGCAGGATTGAGCGGGTCCGGAAGTGAGAACATTTTTTGAAACGTTATTGATAAATGTGTACTGTATGTATTGAGCCGGGTAATAAAAGACCGGGGGAAAAAGCTCCCCCGGTCTTATTATGTTTTACTTTCGCTGTTTTTGTGCATTCTTATGCTGACCTGGATCTTTACTCCGCCTGTGTCGCATAGGTCATGATGAAGTATCCAAGCGGCGTGTAGCCGATGTTGTCGATACCATCATGGAGCAGATACGGATCGGTGTAGAAATAGATCGGGCAAACCGCGAAGCCGCCCTCGCCAAAGAGCATGTACTCGGCTTCTTTCATCAGCTCATCACGCTCGGAGCCGCCGCTCAGGGCCTTGAACTCGGTAACCAGATCGGTGTACTCGTCATTTACCCAGTTGCTGTAGTTGTAGGAGTTGCCGTTGGTGAACAGTTCGATGTAGGTACTTGCGTCGTCATAGTCAGCGATCCAGCCCAGACGAGCCATGCCGAAGTTGCCCTCGCCAAGGTTGTTGGTGTAGGTCTGCCACTCAGAGTTGTTCAGAGTGATGCTAAGACCAAGAACATCCGCTACGTCTGCCTGTACGGCCTCAGCGATTGCCTGATGTGCTTCGGAAGTATTGTACTCGTAATCGATTGTTGTAGAGGTATCATAGCCGTCTGCTACTGCTTCGTCAAGCAGTGCGACTGCCAGTTCGCAGCGTCCTGAATAGGTGGTCAGGTCATAATCCGGATACATTTCAGCCAGTGCGCTGAACATTGCATCGCCGACATACTCGGTCCACTCGGTGCCGTCGCTGGTGGTAGTACCTGCAGCTACAAGGCCAGTTGCCGGAGTCTGTCCTCCCTGGGTCACGTTCTCAACGATGTTGTCTCGGTCAATGACAAGGGTGATCGCCGCGCGGACTCTCCAGTCAGGGATGTTGTCGCAATTCAGATACAGATAGTAGGTACCGATCTCATCCGGCAGGTAGCAGTCGCCGGAAGCCACCAGAGATTCCAGCTGCTCGGTCGATACGGTAGAAGAGAAGTCGATCTCATCTGCCTGATAAGCTGCCAGGATCGCGCTCTCACTGTCCTGAAGCTGCCATACCAGCCTGTCCGGACCTACGGATGCGTTGTCATAGTAATACTCGTTCTGAACCATCTCGATGTAGCTGTCATGCTCCCATGCGCTCAGCACGTAAGCACCGTTGGAAACCATGTTGCCCGGATCGGTCCACTCTGTGCCGTACTCTTCGATGATGTCCTCACGGATCGGCATCAGTGCCGCGAACGCGCAAAGGCCAAGGAAATACGGGCACTCTGCTTCCAGAGTGATCACGAGAGTCGTGTCGTCTACGGCCTCAATGCCCAGGGTATCCGGCTCAGCTTCGCCAGCCTGGATCGCGGAAGCGTTCAGAACAACGCCGTCCAGAATGTAGCCGTAGTCAGCCGCGTTGGACGGATCAACGATTCTCTTCCAGGAATACTCAAAATCCGCTGCCGTAACTGCTACGCCGTCACTCCAGTAGATGTCGTCGCGAAGCGTGAAGGTGTAGGTCAGTCCATCATCGGAAACCTCATAGGACTCTGCCTGTCCGTAGGTAACCTCAAGAAGCTTTACAGAGTCATTGTCCTCTGTCGCGTTCTCATCAGAAAGCTCATACTTCATCAGGTTCTCGAACATGTGCATGGAATAGGTTGCGCCGTCTACTGAGCTTTCCAGATTCGGATCCAGAGTCTCCGGCTCTGATGCGATGACTGATGTAATGACAAATTCATCGCTCTCCTCAGCAAACGCTGTGGTCGCCCCTCCTACAGTCGTAACCGCAAGGCCAAGGGCGAGGATGGTTGCAAGTCCTCTTTTCATAGAAAAAACCTCCTTTGAAAATAGTGTTTTGGTGTTTCTGATTTATTACAAACCGCCCGGACACCGGGCAGATTGTATCATATGTCTGTGCTCGCGCAGCGAAACTCATATGCGCGGGCTTCATCTTATCATATATATTTTTTAGAAGCAATCATTACCTGTGATTTCCATATACTTTCTTTTCAGCACCAGGATGATTATTTCCCCTCCAGCATATGGCAGGCCGCATAATGCCCCGGCGAATATTCCTTCAGCTCCGGCATGGCCTCAGAACACTTTGCTGTCGCGTACGGGCAGCGAGTGTGGAAACGGCAGCCGGACGGCGGATTCAGCGGGCTGGGGATGTCGCCCTCCAGAAGGATGCGTTTGCGGCTGCGGTTTTTCTCAGGATCCGTCAGCGGGACCGCGGAGAGCAGCGTCTGCGCGTAGGGGTGAATCGGGTGCGCGCACAGCTCATAGCTTTCGGCCAGCTCGACCAGGCAGCCGAGGTACATCACGCCGATCCGGCTGGAAATGTGGCGGACCACGGAAAGGTCGTGTGCGATAAACAGGTAGGTCAGCTTTTTCTGCTCCTGCAGATCCTCCAGCATATTGATGACCTGAGACTGGATGGAAACGTCCAGCGCGGAAATCGGCTCGTCGCAGACGATAAACTCGGGCTCCACGGCCAGGGCGCGGGCGATGCCGATGCGCTGCTGCTGTCCGCCGGAAAACTCATGCGGGAAACGGTTGGAATGCTCGGAATTCAGGCCTACCTCTGTCAGCAGCTCGTTGATCCGGTCCTGGCGCTCCTGCTTTCCCTGGTAAAGCTTGTGGATATCCAGTGCCTCACCGACAATCTCGCCGACCGTCATGCGCGGGTCGAGGGATGCCGAGGGATCCTGGAAAATCAGCTGCATTTTCCGGCGGTAGGGAAGCATGTCCTCGCTGATGCCTGCTTCCTTATCAAAAATGGTCTTTCCGTCGTAGATGATCTTGCCGGATGTTGGTTCGTAGAGCCGGAGCAGCGTCCGCCCGAAGGTCGTCTTTCCGCAGCCGGACTCTCCCACGAGTCCCAGCGTTTCGCCCTCAAAGATGTGCAGGGACACATCCTGGACGGCCTGCACGTAATTGGTTTTCATAAAGCCGGACTTTACCGGAAAGTACTTGCGAAGCCTTTCCACCTCTACCAGCTTTTTCGGTCCTTCGCTCATGCCTTTCCCTCCTTTACGGATTTTGCGGACGTCTGCACATCTTTCGCGGATTTCGCTGACGCTTTAGCATCCTTTGCGGATTTCGCGGACTCCTCTGGCGCCTGTGTGTCTTTCGCAAACTTCGCGGACACCTGTGCGCCCTTTATGGATTTCGCGTCCTTTAATTCTTTTACATGCAGCCAGCAGGCTGACAGATGTCCTTCTTCGATCTCCATCAGCGGCGGCTGCTTTGTCAGGCAGACCTTCATGCAGTGCTCACAGCGCGGGCCAAAACTGCAGCCCTTTGGCGGATCCAGCAGATCGACCGGTGTGCCTTCGATTGGAATCAGGCGTGTGCGCTCTTTTTCATCCAGATTGGGCATCGAACGCATCAGCCCTTTGGTATAAGGATGCAGGGGGTGATAGAAGATGTCGTCCACCTTTCCCTGTTCCAGAATGTGTCCTGCGTACATGACGCTGACACGGTCACAGATCTCTGCTACCACACCCAGGTTGTGTGTGATGAAAATAATCGCCATGCCGGTCTTTTTCTGCAGGTCCCGCATCAGATCCAGGATCTGCGCCTGAATCGTCACATCGAGCGCTGTGGTCGGCTCGTCCGCGATCAGCAGCTTTGGACGGCAGATCATGGCCATGGCGATCATTGCCCTCTGACGCATGCCGCCGGAAAACTCATGCGGATACTGATCCACACGCTTGTCTGCGTTATTAATGCCGACCAGCTCGAGCATTTCAATCGCCCGCTTTCTGGCCTCCTCTTTGGAAATGGACTTGTCATGGCAGGTCAGCGCCTCCATCAGCTGGTTGCCGATGGTATAGACCGGATTCAGACAGGTCATCGGGTTCTGGAAAATCATGCCTGTCCGCTGCCCGCGGAACTGACGGCGCTCTTCATCCGTGTACGCGAGTACGTCCTCACCCTCAAATGTCACGCTGCCGCCGATCACCTTTCCGGGCGCCTGCAGAAGTCCCATGATGGAATAAGCTTCCACAGATTTTCCGGAGCCGGACTCGCCCACGATCCCCATCACTTCATTTTCATGAATCTGATAGGAGATGCCGTCCACCGCCTTGACCTCGCCCGCGTGTGTAAAAAATGAAACCTTTAAATCCTTTACATCTAATAATACTTTATCGCTCATGGTTTGTCTCCTTTTAAGGTCAGCTCTTAAGCCGCGGATCCAGCGCGTCGCGCAGGCCGTCGCCGATCAGATTCAGACTCAGTACGATCAGACTCAGCAGCAGCGCGGGACAGAGCAGGCGGTAGGGATACATCAGAAACGTATCCTGCGCGTCCGAACAAAGGGAACCCAGAGAAGCCATCGGAGCCGAAACGCCAAGTCCCAGGTAGGACAGGAAGGATTCCAGGAAAATCGCGGACGGAATCTGTAAGCATGTCGAAATAATCAGCTGGCCGACACAGTTCGGCAGCAGATGCCGCCTGATGATCTTTGATGAGGAGGCACCGAGCACGGTCGCTGCGGTCACGTACTCCTGCTCCTTCAGAGAGAGCACCTGTCCGCGGATGACGCGGGCCATGCCGACCCAGTAAAGCAGGGCAAAGGTAATGAAAATACTCACAATGCCGACGCCCAGCGTGCTCAAAGCCTTCACAAGCGGAAAGCTGGAGGAATCAAACCAGTTCTGGAGCGGATCCTTCAACACCACCTGCAGAAGCAGTACGATCAGTACGTCCGGAACGGAGTAGATCAGGTCGACAATGCGCATCATGACGAAATCGACCCGGCCTCCGGCAAATCCGGAAATAGAACCATACAATGCGCCGATGAACAATACGATCAGCGCGGCGACCACTCCGATGATGATGGAGACACGCGCGCCATACATGCAGCGGGCCATCAGGTCACGTCCCTGGGAATCCGTACCGAATACATGCGGGAAAACGCTCTTGGAAAGAGTCAGCTCCTGCGCGTCCTCGGCCGGCGTATCCGTCGTCTCGACCACGGTGATTTCCGAGTATACGCCGTCTCCCTCATAGTCGCTGTCATAGCCGATGTAGACCGGGTTTTCCGCGTCCTTATCATAGATCAGCGTGGCCTTTTCCACACCGGACTCAAAGGTAAAGGCGTAGGTTGTGCCGTTCGCGGTAAAATACCAGCTTCCTTTGGAAATCGCGGTCAGAGAACCGGATTTCAGAGATGTCGCGTAGATGCCTTCGGCGCCGTTCGCGAGCACCTCACGCGCCATCTGTTCCACCTCAGAATATTCCATCGGGCCGAGCTTCTGCGAGCTGCGGTACTGATCCTCATAGCTGTAAGGGATCAGGTACGGTCCGATAAAAGAAAACACCAAAATCAACACAAACACCAGCAGCGCTCCCATGGAAACGTGGTTCGCGCGGAAACGCCTCCAGGCGTCCTGCCAGTAAGACACACTTTTGTGCATCTGTACCATGGAGCTTTTTTCCTCCGCGCTGGCGGATTCAAAATCCTCTGATGTAAAGCTGTCGAATCCGGGAACTCTCTCCGGATCCAGCTGAAAAAACTGTACTGTCTTATGTCCGTCCATGGCTTAATCTCCTTTCTTTGTGAGATTAATGCGCGGGTCTACAATCTTATACGCAATATCTACCACAAGGTTCATAAATACAATCAGCGCGGCCAGCAGAATCGTCGTCCCCATGATGATCGGATAATCACGGTTCAGGATGCTGGATACAAAATAGCTGCCGATGCCTGGAATGCTGTAAATCTGCTCGACCACCAGAGATCCGGTGATAATACTGGCGGTCAGCGGCCCCAGATAGGTGATAACCGGGATCAGAGAGTTCCTTAATGCGTGCTTGAAGAGGATCATTTTCGTTTTCAAACCCTTCGCGCGAGCGGTTCGGATATAGTCCTGACTGATGGAGTCAAGCATGCTCGTCCTCGTCAGCTTCGCGATATGGCAGGATGGATACAGAGCCATCGTGATCACGGGCATGACATAAGAAATCGGCGAGTCCAGAGTTCCTGACTGCACGGGAAGAATTTTCAGGTTGACGCCGAAGGTAAAAAGCATCAGCGTCGCAATGACGAAGGTCGGCATCGCGATCCCCACTGTAGTAACCACGCGCAGGATGCTGTCGATCCATTTCCCTCTGTAATAGGCGCACAGACAGCCGAGCGGGATGCCCACAATAATGGAGGTAAGCAGCGCGAAAACTCCGAGCTGAATGGAGCGGCGGAATTTACCCTGCCCGAACAGGATCTTCGCCACGGCGGTATCCTGCTGCATCTTCAGCGAGGTCCCCATGTCGCCGTGCAGGAGATTTTTAATATAATTGACAAACTGGACGACCAGGGGCTTGTCCAGACCGTATTTGGCGTTCGCCAGCGCGATCTGCTCCGGTGTAGATTTGTCAGTCATAAACGGGCTTCCGGGAATGGCGTTCATCAGAAAGAATGTGATGGCCGCGACCAGAAGAAGTGTCAGAAGAGCGGTTCCGATACGTTTCAGCGTATACACGAATAAATCCATGGAAACAATACACCTCTTTCTTTGAATAATCTGCGTCCATACTCGCTGGGCGAGTACAGACATATGATACAAGAGATAAAAGGCCAGGAATGGAACACCGGTGTTCCGATTCTTGACCCTGAGGATCGAAATATGTCTATGTAATATGTCCCTTTTTCCGCTTGTACCGTTTGAACGTACAGGATGACGTTTCAAAAGAGGCGCATCCTGTAACATCTGTTGGTGTCTGTGAGAAAAAAACGAATGTCCTACAGACAAAAACATCTTTCCACATCATAACGAAATATCCGTCAAAAGTCAATGCAAAATATAGAAAAAATAAAAATGATGGAAAAATCGGGCAGGGCAGAAAATCTTATAGCAGTTTGATTTGCTGCTTGCGCCATTTGGCGGTTCGTGGTAAGCTGTAGCCGGAGAAAACAGTTGTGCCTGCGCCTGGAATCTGTATGGGATACATGCGTTGGGCAGATAGAGGACAAGTTTCTCTTGTCTGATTATTAATGGTCTGATAACAAATATTGATTATGCAATAAGGAAGGAACGTGCGGCGAAATGCTTTCAGTGATTCTCCCCGCGTATAACGAGGAAAAAATGATCCGCAAGGCTTCCGCGAGGATTGATGAAATCCTGACTGCGGAGCGAATTGATTATGAAATTGTGTTTGTAAATGATGGGTCGAAGGACGCAACCTGGGAAGAGATTACCAAAGCGGCCGCGGAGAATCCGCATGTGACGGGCATCTGCTTTTCACGGAATTTTGGCAAGGAGTCCGCAATGCTCGCGGGGCTCGCCGAAGCTTCCGGGGACTGCTGCGCGGTGATGGACTGTGATCTGCAGCATCCGCCGGAAACGCTGGTGGAGATGTACCGGCTCTGGGAGCAGGGGTATGAAGTGATCGAGGGCGTGAAGCGCACGCGCGGGAAGGAGAGTGCCCTGCACAGGGCCAGCGCGGGACTTTTTTATAAGATGCTTTCAAAGGCGGTGAAGATCGACATGTCGCGGGCGTCAGATTTTAAACTGCTGGATCGCCGGGCGGCGGATGCGCTGCTTTCCCTGCCGGAGCGGAATGTCTTTTTCCGCGCTCTGTCCTCGTGGATTGGTTTTAAGACCGCATCGGTCGAGTTTGACGTGCAGGAGCGCACGGAAGGCGAGTCCAAGTGGTCTACCTGGTCGCTGATCCAGTACGCGGTGAGAAATATTGTGGTCTTTTCGACAGCCGCGCTTCAATTTGTGACCATGGCTGGAATTGTGGTATTTGTCGCGGCGGTGCTTCTGGGGATTGAGACGCTGGTACGCTATTTTATGGGGCGCGCGGTGGAAGGATTTACGACTGTGATTCTGCTGATCCTGATCATCGGGAGCCTGGTGATGATCAGCCTGGGGATTATCGGATATTATATAGGTAAGATTTACGAAGAAGTGAAAGGGCGGCCGCGGTATCTGATCGCGCGGAAGATTGAGAGAAGGGCGGCGCATACGGCTTAGTTTGCGCGCTTTTGCAGGCGCTATCCGAAAATTGGCACAAAAAATGGTTGGAGGTTTGTAATATGGCTCTTGAAGATTATAAGAAAGCAGTCCGGCTGGGAAAAAAGGATTATCAGGCGCGTATGATGCGCGGGGAGCGTCCGACGCTGGCAGTGCTCGATGAGATTCTGCCGCAGGAGTCTCTCTCGCAGGTGTCTCTCGGGCTGGTACAGATCCCGATTGACCAGATCGTGGGGACGCGGTACGGCGGGCGCGGCAGCTCGTTTGCCGGCAATTTTATGCCGATTCTGGACGTCGGCTCCGAGTTTGCGCAGAAATGGACAAACCTGAGTACGGCGCATGTGGAGGAGGGCATCCACGACCCGATCAAAGCCTGGGAATATCGGAATCGTTTTTATGTGGAGGAAGGCAATAAACGTGTCAGCGTGATGAAATATTATGAAGCAGTCTCCATTCCGGGGACGGTCACGCGCATCCTTCCGAAGCGCACGGACGATCTGGAGACCGTGATTTATTATGAGTTTGTTGACTTTTACGCGCTTTCCGGGATTAATTACGTAGAATTTTCGAAAAAGGGCAGCTACGCGAAGCTGCAGGAGGCGGTCGGTAAGGCGGCGGATGAGTCCTGGGATGACGATGACCGGCTGAATTTCAGCTCGGTTTATACGCGTTTTACCGCGGCGTATCAGGCAAAGGGCGGCGGTAAGCTTTCCATCAAGCCGGGGGACGCGTTTCTGACTTTCGTTACGCTGTACGGCTATGACAAGGTGAGCGATATCACGACCGATGAGATGAAGACCCTCATCGCGCAGGCCTGGGAGGAATTCGAGCTGCTGACGGAGGCAGATACGGTCGCGCTGAAGATGGATCCGGCGCCGGAGAAAAAGCCGCTGCTCTCCCTTCTGCTGCCGACTGGGAAGACAAAGCTGAAGATAGCCTTTATTTATGACAAGACGCCGGGTTCCTCCGCGTGGACCTACTCGCACGAGCTGGGGCGGCTGCATCTGGAGCAGACCTTTTCAGATGAGGTGAGCACGGTCGCCTACAGCCAGGTCACGGCGGAAACAATTGAGGAGACGCTGGATAAGGCGATCGCGGATGGCTGCAACCTGATTTTTACCACTACACCTGTATTTGCCCCCGCAAGTGTTAAGGCAGCAATTGCAAATTCAGATGTCCGTATCCTCAACTGTTCGCTGAACACCTCGCACCGATACATCCGTACTTATTATACACGGATGCACGAGGCGAAATTCCTGATGGGCGCCATCGCGGGCGCGATGGCAGAAAACAACCGGCTCGCCTACATCGCGGATTACCCGCTTTTTGGCACAATTTCCAATATCAACGCTTTTGCGCTGGGCGCCAAGATGATCAATCCCCGCGCGAAAGTATTTCTGGAGTGGTCCTCCAAAAAGGACGTGGACATCACCGACCGGCTCCGCAAGCTGAATCCTTCCTGTATCTCCGGAAAGGACATGGTGATTCCGGAGGAGGCGTCGCGCTTTTTTGGCATCTATCACATGGTGGACGGCCGCCCGCAGAACCTGGCGATGCCGCTCTGCCACTGGGGACGGTTTTATGAAAAGCTGATCCGCACGATTATGGACGGCACCTGGAAATACGACGACGACACCGGCAAGGCGATCAACTACTGGTGGGGCATGTCCTCGGGCGTGGTGGACGTCATCTGCTCGCAGAACCTGCCGATCGGCACCAAGCGTCTGGTCGATCTGCTGAAAAATACCATCAGCGCGGGCGAGTTTAACCCCTTCTCCGGAACCCTCTACTCGCAGACCGGCATCGTGAAAACGCAGGCAGATTGGGGCGACAGCCTGACCCCCGAGCAGATTGTCAAGATGGACTGGCTCGCGGAAAATGTCGTCGGCGCCATCCCCGAAGAATACGAGCTGACCGGCCAGGCTAAGCCTGTGGTCGCGCAGCAGGGCGTGAAAAAGAGCGGGGTATAAAGAAAAAGCAGAGGAAAGGAACACAAAAGCAGCATGCGGATACTGGCAATCGCGGATGAAGAGTCCGCCTATCTGTGGGATCATTTTGAAAAGAGTAAGCTGGACGGCATTGACCTGATTATATCCTGCGGCGACCTGCATCCGCATTATCTGTCATTCCTGGCGACTTTTACCTCCGCACCGGTCATTTACGTCCACGGAAACCATGACGAGAAATACGACAAAGTCCCGCCGGAAGGCTGCACCTGCATCGACGATGATATCTTTGTCTTCGAGGGCGTCCGCATTCTGGGACTGGGCGGCTCCATGCGCTACCGTCCCGGCAATTATCAGTTTACAGAAAAACAGATGCGCAAACGGGTGAAAAAACTGCGCTGGAAGCTTTTCCGCCATCGCGGCTTCGATATTCTGGTCACGCACGCGCCAGCTTATCAGCTTAATGACGGGCGCGACCTGCCCCATCAGGGTTTCAAAAGCTTTATAGATCTGATTGAGAAATACAATCCGCGTTTTTTCCTGCACGGCCATGTTCACATGTCCTACGGCCGTCAGCATAAGCGCTATGATAAATATCACGATACGCATGTTATCAATGCGTACGAGCGGTTTGTGTTTGATTACGACGCGAAAGACGAGGCGGAGATTATGACGTCATTTTATGGGATTCAGTAAAGGATATAAGATTTTTTATAAGGAGGACGGGAAGAGAAAATGGCTAAGCTGTATTTTCGTTACGGCGCGATGGGAAGCTCGAAAACCGCCAACGCGCTGATGGTGGATTATAATTATTATGAGAGGGGAAAGCGCGCGCTGCTCGCGAAGCCCAGGCTGGATAACCGGGACGGGGAGGGCGTTATTTCCTCGCGCATTGGTTTAAGAAAGAACTGCACCTTTGTGGAAGACCTGGTGCAGATGACCTCGGAGGATATTAAAGAATATGACTGCGTGGTCGTGGATGAGGCGCAGTTCTGCACGAAGGAGCAGGTGGAGTTTCTGGTACATATCGTGGACGACCTGACGGTGCCGGTCATCTGCTACGGACTGCGCACCGATTTTCAGCGCAACCTGTTCCCCGGCAGTATGTGGCTGCTCGCCTGGGCGGACGTGATCGAGGAGATCAAGACAGTCTGCTGGTGCGGCAAGGCGGCGACATGCAACGCCCGTTTCAATGAGAAAGGTGAAATGATCACGGAGGGCGATCAGGTCGTGCTGGGCGCGAACGACAGCTATACCGCCTTGTGCCGGAAACACCATCGGAATAAAATGCTCAGGCCGGCGCCCTGAAAATAAAATGCCTGGAGTCACTGCCTGAACTGCGTCCGCCATGCGCGTATGCTGCTGAATCGTACCAGCTATACGCGCGGGTCACTGATTGATCTGAATTGCGTATTTCACTCGTGCGCCCCGGCCTCCAGCAGCAGCCGGATTTTCGTCTGCACAATATCAAACGCGACATCATTCATGCCACTGTTGATCACAAGATCAGCGGTGGCTTTTGTCGGTTCGACAAACATATAATGCATGGGCTTGACCGTGGTGAGATACTGCTGGACGATGTTGTCCAGGTCACGCCCGCGCTCTTTCACATCACGCACGATCCGGCGCAGGATGCGCTCGTCCGCGTCCGCTTCTACAAAAATCTTGATATCGCACAGGTCGCGCAGACGGGGGTCGGCGAGCAGCAGAATGCCCTCCGCCACAATGATCCGGCGCGGCTCAATATGTATAGTCTGATCAGAGCGGTTGTGCTGACTGTAATCATAGACCGGGCAGTCAACGGCCTCTCCGTTTTTCAGCATTTCCAGATGCTTCACCATCAGGTCGGTCTCCAGCGCGTCCGGGTGGTCATAATTCACCATTTTTCGTATCTCAAAGGGGACATTGTCCTGTCTTTTATAATAATTGTCGTGGTAAATGACCGCGATGTCATCTGAAAACCGTTCTTTCAGTCGGTTGGTAAACGTGGATTTCCCAGAGCCGGTCCCCCCGGCGATTCCGATAATGATACAGTCCATCGTGCGTTCCTCTCTTTTTTCTGCTTTGCAGGATTTTTGCCGCAAGCCACATATTAATCAGATTTACAGTGCTTCCCGCTCTATAGGTGTGACTTGTAACGGATTTTACTGTGATTGTACTCTTGATTTTTATCTGGCGCAATGATTTTCTTCCTTATATAGATGGAAAAGTTCATCTCTTGCGTTACGCGTTCTCTTCGCGTCCCGCAGCGAGTGCGTTGGCGTGGGTGTGAAATGTAACCATGCTTCCATGTACGGAAAAACAGACACTCCTCGTCGGGCTGCGCCGGAGGACGGCTGTTTGCTCAGGTATCGTATTCTTTTGCTGTTTGAATCATAGAAAAGGGATCAGGCGAGTAGATAAATGTTGAGCGAATTTGAACTTCATGGGAGGAATAAGGAAATGAATGTGATCTGGGGAATGATGCTGCTTGTGGGGATTGCGTATGGCATCCTGACCGGGGAAGCGCAGGCGGTCTCGGACGCGGTGCTTTCATCGGCAAAGGAAGGGGTCTCTCTGTGTATAACCATGTTTGGCGCGATGGCGCTCTGGAGCGGTCTGATGGAGATCGCGAAGGACGCGGGAATTGTACGCTCGGTGACCGGAAAAATGAAACCGGTGATTCGTTTTTTATTTCCGGAGATTCCGGTGGATCATCCGGCCATCGAGCGCATCGCGGCTGCCTTTGCCGCCAACATGCTTGGTCTGGGCAATGCCGCGACTGTGTACGGACTGAAAGCAATGGAAGCGCTGGAAAATCTGGAAGAGGAGCGCCGCGAGACGGCCGATTGCTCCACGGACAGTGCGGAGCATCCAGCGGAAGCGCGTCCGTTTCCGACCGAAGTGAAGCAGAGACATTTATCTCCAGGCGGAACGGAGCCGAGATATTCAGCGCCGACCAGAGCGAAGCGGAGAGTACAGACTCTGACCCCGAATAAAGCGCAGCGCAGAGTACTTTCATTCGCTCCGCACGGCACTGCCAGCAATGAAATGTGTACCTTCCTTATATTAAATATTTCGTCCCTGCAGCTGATCCCCATTACAGTCATTGCGTACCGCGGGCAGTATGGAAGTGTGAATCCGTCCGCGGTCGTCGGACCGGGAATTGTGGCGACAGCGGCAAGCACGGGAGCGGCTGTGGTGTTTTGCAAGCTGATGGATCGGATCACCCGCGCAAAGTGAGAAGCTTTGTGTCATTGACCGGAGATGGGCCGTGGGCTGAAGAGTACGCGGTGGATCGTTGTTTTTGCGAGATTAAAAAATTTCCCCCCACTGATTCTGGATGGGGCATCTGCTAGGATACTTAATATAAAACATGCGTCTGATCAAAAACGCGGGACGAAAAAACGAGGGGCGGTGAGAGCAGCAGTGGCACAAAGTGAAAAAGACCGCAGGCTGGAAAATGTGGAAGCGCGGAGTGCCGGATGCGGGCGGACGCTCAATGATGTCCGCGCAGAGTTTTGGGAGCTGGATCAGGATCAGCAGATTGAGCGGATTCTGCAGATTCCCTACGACTACCGCCTTGCCTGGGTCACGAAATATGGGCTGTCCGAGGTGCGGGCGCTGGCGAAGACGACAGAAGACCTCGCTGCCCGTGTGGAGTCATACGCGCAGGCTTTGCGGAAGGAATGGAAGGAGGAGTTTCTGAGTCTCAATGGGGAGGCGCTTCTCAAACGATTTTCCAGAGAATCGTCTTCTTTTCTGGGACGCCTGAGGCGCCGCTGCCGGAGGGACCGAAAGCTGCTGCTTTCCTTGAGAAAGGATTCAGCGCCCCTTTCCGATGAGGAGCTGCGGAAAGGTCTGGAGGCGCTTGCCGATTACCAGGAGGTGAAAAAGGAATTTGAAAAAAAATCCCTGGAAGCGAAGGTTGTGTTATTTGGACATTACAAGGGCGCAAATACAGACTGGGCGAAATTATATCAGGCGCTGGATGCCTGCGAGATCATCGATGAATATCGAATGGAATACGGGATAACACCGGAACTGGAGAAGCTGCTGGGAAGCCGCGGGCCTTATTTGAAAACAGCTTCGCAATTGAGAGCTGCCATGGATGAATATTGGCTTGCACAAAATGCTTTGCCGAACAGATCCGGAGTAAGAGACACAAGAAAGGAGAAAAGGATGGAAGGATTGCTCAAGACAGGAACGGAATTATTTTCGGAAAATGGCACCCGGTATACGGTAAAGAAATGCATCGGATCCGGATCCCAGGGAGAAGTTTACGAGGTTTCAGGCGAAAAAGAAACCTATGCGTTAAAATGGTATTTCCCGTCAAGCGCGACGGATATCCAGAAAAAGATTCTGAGGAATCTGCTGAGCAAAGGTAGCCCGGACGATTCCTTCCTCTGGCCGCGGGATATGATCAGTCTTCCGGGTGATAAATCTTTCGGGTACATTATGAAACTGCGCCCTCAGAACTATAAAAGCATCATTGATCTGATGAAACGGAAAGCGGAGCCGTCCTTTTACATGCTTTGCCGGGCAGCGTACAATCTCACCCGGGGATATGAAAAACTCCACGCGAGAGGTTATAGCTATCGGGATATTTCCTTTGGGAATCTGTTTTTCGATCCGGAAAACGGCGAAGTTCTGATCTGTGATAATGATAATGTCTCTGTCAATAGCTGGAATGACAGCGGCGTGCTGGGGACGCCGGGATTCATGGCGCCGGAGATCGTCCTTGGCAAGGCGTATCCTTCCAGAAACACGGATCTGCATTCGCTCGCGGTATTGCTTTTCTACATGTTTTTCATCAACCATCCGCTCAACGGACGGCTGGAGGCGAATATCAAATGTATGGATCTGCCGGCGATGGAGCGCCTCTATGGGTCTGACCCGGTATTCATCTTTGATCCCGATGACCGGCGCAACCGACCCGTGCGCGGCATCCATGACAACGCGATTATTTACTGGGGGCTGTATCCGGAATACCTGAAAAACCTGTTTACACAGGCGTTTACTGTCGGCCTGAAGTCGCCGAACCGCCGTGTGACAGAACGGCAGTGGATGGACGCGATCTCGGAATTGATGAGCGGGATTATGATCTGTCCGCATTGCGGCGCGGAAAACTTTTATGATGAGGCAAAAGAGCGGGCCCAAACCCCTCACATCTGCTGGAATTGTTCCCACGCTTTGCGTGTGCCCCGGAAGCTGCTCGTCGGCCGTCACAGGATTCTGATGACCCAGGGGACAAAACTCAGGTCGCACCATATTCATAATGATTACGATATGGATACGGTCGTGGGAACAGTAGCGCCTAACCCGCGTATCCCAGATGTACTGGGACTTCGCAACGAAACGGGGACAAACTGGGTCTACAAAAATCCGGACGGGGGCCAGACTTCCGTAACACCTGGGAAAAACGCCAGGGTCCAGAGCAACGCCAGGATTTCCTTTGGCAGCTGCGAGGGAGAATTCCGGTAGGCACTTCCCCCCCCTGCGGGGAGCGAAGTGCCGATGATACCATGACTACAGGAATTAAAAAACGTTTTGAGGATGTGCCGCCGGACATCCGCCGGATGTCCGGCCCCTCGAAACAGGCAGATAATCAAGAATGAGGAGGAAAGAATATGCCGGAAATTTTAAATTTAAGAAGACCAGGTGGAGAACTCGCGAGCAGACCGTTACATTTTATCTGGGCCGTGGACTGTTCAGGCTCGATGGACGGCGAAAAGATTGGCACGGTAAATTACGCGATCCAGTCCGTGCTTCCGGAAATGCGGCAGGTGGCGGCAGAAAACCCTCATGCGCAGATGCTGATCCGCACGCTGCAGTTCGCGACGGGCGCGTCCTGGGTGACGACTGACGCGGTTCCGGTAGAAGACTTTGCGTGGGATGATCTGAAGGCGAAGGGCCTCACGGATATGGGCAAAGCCTTTGAATTGCTCTCCGAGCAGCTGACGATACCACCGATGTCCGATCGTGCTCTGCCGCCGGTGCTGGTGCTGCTTTCGGACGGTCAGCCGACAGATGATTACAAAAAATCTCTTCAGAAGCTGCTTTCCATGCCATGGGGCAAGAAGGCAGTCCGCATTGCCATCTCGATCGGCAAAGACGCGAATGACGACGTCCTTGCGGAGTTTACCGGCAACAAGGAGCTGGTATTGCAGGCGAATAACGCGGCGGTACTTGTCGATATGATTAAGTGGGCTTCCACCGAGGTACCGAAAACGGTGGCCGCTCCGCCCAGCAAGCCCCGCGAGGAAGAAGAGGATTTCCCGGATCCAGTCATGGGCCGAAGCAGCACAGGCAGCGTTCAGCGCCCGGACACAGGCAGTGGCCAGGGATCTGTCGGGAAGCAGAAGACTCCCATAAACGTACCTCCTGTTCCGGCTCCGGAGGACATTGACGCGGGGGATGTCTGGTAAAGGGAGGTGATCGATGTGCTTCGGAAAACCTGTGCCCGGAGAGTACAGGGAGCATCCCACATACGCTCCGGACAGCCCTGTCAGGACGGCTACATGTACATGGAATATCCGGATGGGACGACCATTCTGGCGGTCGCGGACGGGCACGGAAGCAAATCCTGCCCGTTCAGCGGGACCGGCGCGCGGGTCGCGGTCAGCGTCTTTTGCTCCGTGGTCGGGAAACTGCTCGATAATTTTGCCGGACATCCGGATCTGCTCATGGCGTACTTGAACCGCGAGGGAGAGATAAAGATCGCGCAGGAAATTGACAGAGAATGGAAAAGGCGGATTCTCAAAATACACACGGAAAGCAGGGATCAGGAGAGCGCGCAGGCGGTCTGCCGCCTGTACGGCACCACTTTGCTTGGCCTGCTTCTGACTCCGCAGTTTTTATTCGCGTTTCAGATCGGCGACGGGGACATCGTCCAAATTGACGCGGCGGGGGCGGCTCCCGTCATCGAGGCGGAAAAATTCCTCGGCACGCAGACGAATTCCCTTTGCGCGGCGGATGCCTGGAAAAAAGCAGTGACGGTCCTGCATCGGTTCGAAGAGGAGGAAACATCTCCCGTTCTCTATCTGCTTTCGACGGATGGATTCTCTAACAGCCATGTATCCGACGCCTCGTTTGGGCAGACCTGCCGCGAATACTACGACACGATCCTGGAATACGGATTTGACGCGGTGGCGGCAAGTCTGAAAGGATGGCTTGCCCAGACCAGCGAGCTGGGCTGCGGCGATGACATCACAGTGGCGCTGGCCTGCTTTTGCCCGGAAACGGCCTGCGCGGAGAACCCTCCTTCGCCGAACGCATTTTCGCTGGTTACCTGAAGGGCCGCGGAGCAGGTGTGAGCGTACAGGCGGTGGAGGAGAGAAAGATCCGCGTACGCTCACACCCAGGGAGGACCACCAGGAATGATCTATGACTACTACTACTTTCGGCAGCTGACACCGACAGAAAAGACCCTCTATCTGGCTCTTTATAACGGCGTTATAAAGCTTCAGAAGGAAATCCAGGTGCCAGGCATTTCGGCGGACAGTGATACGATCGATCGCGTCTATCACGCCATTACCCACGACTGTCCGCACCTCTATTATTTTAATCAGAGCGCGCTCAACCTGCGGATATCGAAAGTAGAAACGATCTTCCTTCCCCAATACTTCTGCAGCCCGGAGCAGGTGACCCTCTATAATGCCAGATTAGAGGCCGCGGTGAATAGGCTGGTTCGTGATCTCAGGCTTGAGTATGCGCCGGAAAGCGTCAAAGTACGGCGCGTCCATGATTACTTTTGTGAAAATGTAGTCTATGACAGAGAGGCTCTTTGCACAGAAAACGTGAACCGCCTCGTGGCAGCCCACTCCGTCACCGGCGTATTCGCGAGAAAGAGGGCCGTATGCGAGGGCATCGCCAAGGCCGTGAAACTGTTGCTGAACGCCGCTGGAATGAAATGCATCGTTGTAAGCGGCAGAAGCACAAATGAAACGAATATTCCGCCCGAAGGGCGAGGATGCCCGCATCCACAATCAGAGATTGGGGACATACCACGCCCCACAATCGGAGATTGGGGACATACCACGCCCCACAATCAAAGATTGGGGACATACCACGCCCCACAATCAAAGATTGGGGGCAAAACCCGGCGAGGGGCAAAACCCGGCGAGGGGCAAAACCTGGCGAGGGAAGGCCGCGCCGACCAGCCGGAGAAAGCCGCGGATATAGAAAACGGAGAGCCTCACGCCTGGAATATTGTAAAAATCAATGGCACGACCTTCCATCTGGACGTGACCTGGGACATTACCACATCTAATAAGGAAAGAAACGAAATCCAATATGACTACTACAACCTTTCAGACGCGCGCATCCGCCGGGACCATGGTCATTTTACAGGCGTGCCGGCCTGCCGCACGGCAGCGGAGGACTATTTTGTACAGAGCCATCTGGATTTTTACAGCAAAAGAGAGCTTTGCGCCCATATTCTTCAAGGCGTAGACGCAGGAAGGCAGGCCTTTTATTTTCGCTACAATGGAAGAGAACCGATCGACCAGATCGTCTCTGACATGGCGGATTTTCTGCAGCAGGAAGTTTTTCGCCGCAGATACGGTTCGATCCGCGTCATGAGCTCCATGAACCGGACCCAGGGAACCGGAAGGATCTCGTATGAAGTGGTATCTGGTAAGTGATGTTTATGTCTTAATCAAAAGTCCTTTGCTGCTTCGATAAGTTTTTTGATGATTCTCGCGGTTTTTCAGGCTTTTTCCGCGGCCTCTCCTATCCGATTATCCGATTGCGCGGTGCTGTTTCCCGGCGCCGATGAGACTTTTTTCCTTGCCTAACAGGAGGCAAACTGTTATACTCTAAATAAGAAAACCGGAAAATCGCCAAAGGGGGATAAAGATTTTATGAAAAGAAAGATAGCCGCTGCCCTGGCAGCACTGATGCTGGTGTCGCAGCCCATGTATGCCGCGCAAACCTTTGCGGCAGATGACGTTATTTTAGAAGAAGACCTGTCAGAAGACACAGAAACCGAAGGCTCTGCTTCTGATGCCGCGGGATCTTTGCAGATCGACGGAATCGAAGTGCAGGACAGCTCCGGGTCGGGGCAGTCTGAAGAGACGGAGCAGGATACCGATGAGGCTGCTTCTGAGAAAGCGGACGCCGGGACATCAAAAGACACGGAAACTCAGACGACAGAGACAGCCGATGGAACAACCGATGAGACAACTGCGGGAACCAGTGCTGGCACGTCAGGGGATACCGGCGCGGCCTCCGACAGTGACCTGGGAAATGAAACGGCTCCGGAAGTAAGCGTGGAGACAGATGCTGACACGTCAGAAGATACCGGCACGACCTCCGACATTGATTCGGAAAATGAGACAGCTTCGGAGGCCGCCGCGGAGACAGGTACAGAAGCGGAAGCAGAGACCGCCGCGGAGACAGGCACAGAAATGGAAGCTGACACATCTGCCGGCATTGACGTGACTGCGGGCAGTGATACGGAGAACGGAACCGAAACTGGCGCTGGGACGACCGCAGAAACAGTTGCGGAGACAGATACCGGCTTGTCAGAGGATAATGGAGCGGCTGCGGGCAGTGATTCAGAGAATGAGACTGCGGTAGATACGACCACAGATACGACCGCAGATACAGCTGCGGATACAGAAACCGGGATAGAAGAACCGGCGGACACACCCGAAACCGTGACTCTCGAGACGGAGGAGACCGTGATCCTCTTAGACGAAGAGAGCGGCATCGCCGTGATTTCCATAGATGAAATGGAGGCGGCGGAGCCAATGCTTGTGGAGGAGGACACAGAAGCAGAAACCGATACCGCCATTTCCTGGCAGGACGGAAACATTACGGCGGTCCTGGAAAACGGCGTACTGACTCTGACCGGGTCCGGGGCGATGACGGACTATACATCGAGTACTTATCATAACGCTCCCTGGTATGGGTATGAAATGGACAAGATCGTGATATCCGAAGGAATCACTCATGTAGGAGACCGGTCTTTCGCGTACTGCAAGGCGGCGGAGGTTTCTCTGCCTGAAAGCCTTCTGACCATTGGAGAATATGCGTTTTACGGCAGCGAGACCCTGACAGGCATCAGCATTCCGGACGCGGTGACATCGATCGGAGATCTCGCGTTTGCCTATTGCGATGTATTCAGCCAGATCACGCTCGGAAGCGGTCTGCAGGAGCTGGGAGAATTCGCCATTGGACGCACCGCGATCACTACCCTGGTCATTCCGGATTCTGTGACAACCCTGGGAAGAGAACTCTGCGGCGGCTGCGAACAGCTGAAATCTGTAACGATAGGAAACGGCGTGAAATCACTGCCGCAGTATGTATTTTACTGCTGCACGTCTCTGAAGTCCGTCACGCTCGGAAGCGGAGTCCAGACGATTTCTTCCTACGCGTTTAGTGACTGTACCTCCCTTGCTTCCATCACGCTTGGCGGCGGAGTCAAAACAGTGGAGCCTTACGTATTTTACGGCTGCGATGCGCTGACGAAGGTTACGATCGGAGACAGCGTAGAAACCCTGTCCACCTGTACATTTGCCGGCTGCGACGCGCTGACCACGGTAAAAATCGGAACGGGAGTAACGACACTGCCCTCCTACCTGTTCTACTGCTGCCCGTCGCTGACGAAAGTAACCCTTTCCACCGGTCTGACAACCATCAAAAGCTATGCGTTTTACGAGTGTACGGCACTTGAGAACCTGACCGTTCCGAGCAGTGTGACCGAAATAGAAGCCGCGGCTTTCACCACCTGCAGCAAACTGTCCGTGAAAACGAGCGGGCTGGTGCGGATCGAGGACGGTTCCTATTATCCGATGGAAACCGTCACCTTAAGCGGCACCTATTATTACGATCAGGCCTATGAAGTATTAAAACTTGTAAACAAAGAAAGGACCGCGGCCGGCCTCTCCAAGCTGACGATGGACGCGGACCTGCTGGAAGCCGCGATGAAACGGGCGGCGGAGACTGCCATCAGCTTCAGCCATACCAGACCATCCGGCCTGACCTGTTTTACCGTCTCAGACAAAGCTTACGGCGAAAATATCGCCTATGGCCAGAGCACCGCGTCCGCAGTCATGACAGCCTGGATGAATTCCTCCGGGCATAAAGCGAACATTCTTGGCAGCAGCTACGAGTCCATCGGCATTGGATGCTTTTCCCAGAACGGTACACTGTACTGGGTGCAGCTGTTCGGTTGCGACAGCGCAGAGAAAGTCACACAGCCGGATAATGCCACGAAAAACGTGACCGTAGCGCTCGAGCCCGGCGCTTTTTCGAACTCCCTTACTCTGTACTCCTCTGCGAGTACGACCCTGACTGTCGGCAAAAGCCGGAGCTTCACCGTCTATCTGAACGGCGTGAAGGTGAAAGCGAGCTCCTTTACCTGGAGCTGCGGCTCCAAAGCCACCGTCACTTCCTCCGGAAAGGTAACCGCTCAAAAACCAGGCACGGCGACCGTCACAGCCAAATCAAAGCTTGGGACCATGTCCGCATCCGCGACCGTGACCATGGAGCTTGCTGCCTGCAAGATCTCCAGCCTGACAAATACTTCCAGCGGGATCACGGTCAAATGGAAGCAGGTCACCGGGGCATCCGGCTACATCGTCTACCGCAAGACCGCTTCCGCCAAAAGCTACACCAGGCTGGCGAAACTCTCCGGCGCGACGACACTGAGCTACACAGATACAAAAGTAAAAAGCAACAACGGCACGACCTATTACTATAAAGTGGTGGCCTACTCGGGAAGCAAAAAAGGAACCGGCACAGCGGCGACCACCGTCCGCCTGACCGGCACGACCCTTTCCAGCGTGAAAAACACCTCCTCGAAAAAGGCGACTGTGAAATGGAAAACGAAGACAAAAGTGACCGGCTACCAGATCCAGTACTCCACGAGCAAAACCTTCGCCAGCGGAAACAAAAAGGTGACCGTCTCCAGCGCGTCAACCGCCAGCAAGATTCTCTCCAGCCTGACGAAAAATAAGACCTACTATGTGCGCGTCCGCACTTATAAGAAAGTAAACGGCACAACCTACTACTCCGCATGGAGCAGCAAAAAATCAGTAAAGATCACGAAGTGAAATGAATAAAGTGAAAACAGTAAAGTGAAAACAGTAAAGTGAAAACAGTAAAAGGGCTGGCTCCTGTCAAAAATAATCGAGAGCCAGCCCTCAGTCTTCCTGAGCTTCTGGATATAACATAGCTTACCTGCGCCAGCGCTTTGGACGCTTCGAAGTCTGCGATTTGCCCAGAGCCAGGGCCCGCCATTTTTCAATTTCCGCATTTTTCTGAGCCAAGGCAGAATCTTTCTGAGCCAAGGCAGAATCTTTCTGAGCCAGGGCAGAATCTTTTTCGGCCAGGGCAGAACCCATTTCGGCTACTTCTTTTTCTAATCTTGCGATCGTTTCCCATTCAAGTTCGAGTACTGGTGCTGTCATGTTTATCACCTCCGATAATAAATCTGAATTCTTGTAAAAAACACGTATCATGGCTTTTCTAAGCAAAATAAGAATAATTTTCACATCTGAGTCACTAAGGAAACCGTCCTCTGTTGCTTTGTTTAAAATGAGTATAATGTCATGATAGAACTTTGTCAATTGTATTTTTGCGTCAACCAGATCCTGCGTTGCCTTGGAGACATCGCTGCAGCCTGTACCATTTATGCCTGCCTGCGCCAGCCTGCTAAAGCGGATTGGCATAAAAGGAATCAAAATGTAAAGTTGACGATCATAGATATCCTGTATTTCGTAAGACTGGACCTTTATAAGCGCGACAGAATATTTTGCATGAATGACTCTCGTAATAAATTTCGACTCGTCCGTCTTACTAAGCATAGATTCTTCAAGTGTCTTCATACCTGGAAATTCCAAAGAGCAGGTCAGGTTATTACTTTGCTTTAAGCCACCTTCTAACAGAAGAATAGCCGAATAAGGAAATTTTAGCAGGAAGGAATTCTCCGCCTGTACTTTAGAGCCCATTACTGCTACAGTGAGTGCCAGCTGACTTCCATATTCAAAGACTCGGAATATCATCATAGGATCCGATCGTCGTTGGTTTTCAAAATGAAAAATATCTGAATGATCTATTTTTATGGTTGTATCGGAACGGATAGAAGAGATCTGTTTCGTAACCGGGCATTCTACAGAATACTCCGTTCCTACTGGTTCAATAGACACATTAGCAGGATATTGTTTTCCATGTATTTCCCTAATCAGTGGCAATATCAGAAAAGGAAGTTCTAATATTTCTTTTTTTAAAATCTCGTCCCATAGGTGCGCTTCGGTTTTGATTTTATCTGGCAGTCCATGCTCCTTCTGGAGTTTTGCTATATACGAACTGGATGATGTAGAAAGCGTGCTATTTTGCATTACGATCCTCCGTTTTTAATACTATCTGGATTTATTTTACAATATCAACGTATAATAGTATAGCATTTTATACAATATACGTCAATATTGAAATATCAATAGATACATAGAAATATTGAATAATGACACAAAAAGACTTAATGAAAAACGATAATGTAAAAGGAAAGTTGAAAAACAAATTGCAAACTATAAAAAGATATAAACACATGATTAAATTGCAGATTCTGCTTGCAGGTCCTATGTTTTATTGCTATAATTAAGAAAAACGGAGGATTTTCAGACTATGGCAAATAAAAATGAATATATTGGCGAAGCCTGGGAAACTCTCATGGCATTGAGTGCGGACGAGCGGAAACGTCTGGAGTATGAAGCCAGAGAGAAAGCAATCAGAGATCATAAAGCTGCAATGAGCTATGCACGAAAAGAGGGAGAGGCCAAAGGGATGGAGATTGGGATAGAGAAGGGAATAGCGAAAGGAATAGAGCAAGGAATAGCGAAGGGAATAGAGCAAGGAATAGAGCAAGGCGCCAATCGGATCCTTCGTATAATTAAAATGCATAAAGAAGGTGCACCTAATGCGGAAATTGCCGAAGCCTGCGAGACTTCGGTGGAAGAGGTTGAGCGAGTGCTGGCGGAAGTTTTCTGACGATTGATATTCATGGCGCTCTGGCATACAAGTGAAAATATGAAGCGAAAGCCAGACATGAAAGCCAGGAACGAAGCCTGGCGGGAAAAATCGTGAGTAAAAGCCAAAGGCGAAGAGCAGGGGGCATGACACATGCTTGCCGGATGCGGAATCAGCATCGGCCAGGCACTGCCTGCCCCTGATTTTTTACACACACCTCTTCTGCTTATTCACATTACGAAATTTGTTAAGCTGATTTGGCCTGCATTTTTATGCAGCCTTCGAATAAAAAACAATGCAATTGCATAAACAGACAGGCATAAACACCTCATAAAGGCATGAAACTTTCCACATTTCTACTAAAACTTTCCACAGCTACGAAAATTGTTAAGTTTAGACAAAAAGGAATGGCACAATCCCCATTTTTATTGAAAAATTTGTGAAATTTTTGTTGCAAAATCTAAAAAAAGGACTATGATTATGACAAACTACACGCAGAGTCCCTGCGTGAAGTGCGTGGCAAGCGGCAGCTTAAATAAAGCCAGAGCTGCCGCAAAAAGCTTTTTGAGAAAGGGGAAGAAAGCTATGCGTATTGGAAGAAAAGCAACTCGGGGGGGCGATTCCTGGCTATAGTTTTAGCCATGGCTATGGTATTCCAGCAGGCTGGGATCACCACACTCGCTGACGACGGCACCACACTGGCCGCCGAGACAGCCGTGACGGAGAACGTCACAGAAGCGGCAGAAATCAATTCTGACAACACATCTGATACAGAGGCAGCAGAGCCTGCCACATCTGCATCGGCAGAGGAAACGACGGCAGACACCACTGCGGTCGAGACTTCTGCATCCTCCGTAACTGAAACGGAGGCGGAGACCGCAGCCGCCGCGGAAGCGGAGAGCGGATCCGGCACGAATGCAGAAAGCACATCCGAAACGGACGCGGCACCCGCCACAGAAGCGGACACAACCGCGGCATCCGGAGACGATGCGGCACAGGAATCATCGGAGACCTCTTCTAATGTAGAAGAAACTCCTTCAGACAATACCCAGAACGAAAACAACAATACCACCGAAGCCGTGACAGAGAACGTGACGGAGGCGGTGTCAGACACAGCGACCGCGGAAACGACAGAGGCAGCCGTTGAGTCCGAGAGCGCGTCAGAATCCGAAGCTCAGACAGAGACAGCTGCGGAAGCAGGCGAAGCGGAAGATACAACCGAAGCAGAAGCGGCGACCGAAGTTGAAACATTGTCCGACTCTGAGGCAGAGACTTCTGCGGACACCGAATCCGAGAGCGAGGGTGTCACAGAAACAGTCGAGGCTGAAACTTCGGAGGAAGCAGAGACCGAGGCCGAGACAGAAGCAGCGGCCGAAGCGGAAACTGAGATTGAAACAGAAGCAGAGACTGAGGCAGAAACAGAGGTAGAGACGGAGACCGAAACGGAGACTGAAACAGAGACCGAAGCTCCGAAGACTTCCTTTACTTATTCAGACAACCGCGTCGTGATCACAGCGACAGCTTCCGAAGCAGCGAACCTGCCGCAGGACGCGGAGCTGAAGGCAGACTACATCGAGCCAGGCAGCGACGCGTACAACGAAGCGGTCAGAAAGATTGAGAGTCAGCTTGGGAGTACGCTTGGGCTGAATGAAGCGAATACCGAGACAGCGTACGTCTTGTACGATGTCTATTTCGTGTGCGATGGTGAGCAAATTGAGCCCGAAAATGGTACTGTGAGTGTGAGCATGGTTTTCCGTAAGGCGGTTGATCTTGGACTGGAAGGTGAAATTGTTAATTCGGAAGTAGTCCATGTTACAGATGGCGGCGAAGCCGAAGTTGTGACTGACTATGTCAATGTCAACGCTAATGGTGACTTAACGTCGATGGGATTTACACAGGATAGTTTCTCTACAGTCGGAGCGATCTTCACTGCGGCTTTAGAGAGTGCAGAACCGGTAGCGGTTGTTGAAGGAACAACGAAAAATTTGAATAGCGTTTCTACAACCGTGACCACTGATAGTTCAAACTCATCTTATTCTTTTGCGGTAGACGTGAATTTTAGCCAGGTAAGTTCTTCGACAGTATATTATATAGATGTCAGCAATCTGGAGACATATTTAGATATTGATACCCAAAGTATTCCAACGAGCGCTGATGACGCTGCTGAATTTGGAAATGGTTTAGGATATTACTATTTGGATACAGCTACTAATCGTTTGTATTTCATTTTTTCAGGGGTTGGAACTGCGGCGTTCAATATTACAGCACATATAGAGTTCTCTGCAAACGCGGATACCAGCAATGTTGATGGAAAAGAGACAGTGACAATTCAAATTGCTGGCGATGAGTATGAGATTACATTGTATGGCACACAGAGCAGCCTGACAGTTGAAAAAATAGAAACTGATTATGATGAAACAAACGGCACTGTTACCTTTACTGTGACTGTAACGTCTGTAAATGGCGATAATGTAATTACATCGCTGACGGACTCGTTTAAAATGTTAAGCACTGAAGATATGAACGTAGTTGTTACGACCAGCAAAGGCACTGTATTGAGCAGCACTACTACTACGTCCAGCTCGTCTTTTACAACAACGTTAGCTGATGCTTATACATTGAGTGAAAATGATTATCTGACGTTTACTTACACGATGAAGGTTGACACCAGCAAAGGTGTTACAGGAATCAACACTCTTTCAAATAGTGCTACAGTAAAATATACAGATAACTGGGATCTTGATAAGTCACAGCAAAGCAATACATGGACAAAGAGTATAGAATTAAAACTGCCAGTTGTTACGAAGACTTTGAATGAAGACGATACCATCATAGATAGTGACGGCTCCGGCACAGCCTCCTGGACCATTACAGTGGAGAGCCAGGAAGGATATCTTGATGATTATGTTCTTGACGACAGCTGGAACTATTCAAACCTGAGTTTGGATGACTCTTTTGACAGTACGGTAGTCACGATATATTACTATGATGAAAATGCTAATAAAGAAGAATCTGTAACGTTGACTGTGGCTGAATTGAAAACGATGAAAGCCCTGACTGTAAACAGTACAGGACAGGATTTTAAAATTGATTTCAGCGTAATTGCTGCGACCTATCCGAATATTACAAAGCTTACAATGACATATACAACAGATGTAAGTACAACTGGATTAAATTCTGGAGAAAGTCGAACGGTTACAAACACGGCCAAAGTGCAGGATGATGATGGAAATACGGTTGACAAGGACTCCGAGGGAATTACAGTTACCAATGAAAGTAATTCCGGCTTAAGTGTTGAAAAAACATACGGAGATATCACTGATGTTGACGGCGAAGACACCGTAAAAAAGGTAGAGTGGACAGTTACCTTTACACTGAAAGCGGGGGATTATTCAACAGTAACTCTTACTGATCAGATGAGCAGTTCAGGAAATGCTGTGAACCATGACTGGTATTGGGTTGATACCTCCAATTACAATAGTGTTCCAGGATCTATTGTTCAATCTGTAACAATAACTGGCTCAACGGGAAATAATACGTATAGCCTGAGCGATTTTGATTATTCTATTGAGCCGACTGATTATCAGTATTCCATTTACAGAGCGTTTATAATGACGTTTAAGGATATTGGGACAATATCTGAAGACCTGACATTTACAATTACGTATGTAACGTATTTTGATTATTCAACAATACAGGGAGCAGGTTCGAGCCATTATTATAATTTAGTAAACACGGCTACATTGGCTCACGGGCAGTACTCAGTATATACAACGGCAGAGATTGCACAGGGGTTTGTTCAGGGCGCAATACAGAAGGGGAAATATCAGATAGTTAATGATGAGGGCATTATCAGCTGGTATGTAACAGTCAGCGCAGAGACAATAAAAGCGCTTTATTATAATAGTGCAAGTCAGGAATGGGAATGGCCAGATAGTGCGGAACTTGTCGATATTCTACCGGATAATATGACGCTGACATATGTATGGGATGGATCTTCTTACAAAGCCTTTTATACTACCGCAGGCAATGAAAATCCATATAATATATTAAATTCGGGCGTATGGACGACAGGGATTGAAGATGACCATATAGATGTTAGTGAAAGCAATGTTTTAACTATTAACATTTTGGATGCGCTGAAAGCGTATTACGGAAGCGGCGGAACAGAAGATTTAAGTTTTGTCTATCGGACCAAGATTGTTGATTATTCAGAATATCTGCTTGCTGGAACAGCAACCTATACGAATAAAGTAACCATTGTGCTTGGAGATGACCTTGAATTTACGGCAACTGCCAGCGGAGAATTAACGCCGGGAAGTTCGTTCAGTAAATCAGTTGTTGGACAAGGTTATGATACAGGCGGGAACACTTTATATGTTAAGGACGGACTGGCACAGTTTAAGATTAGTGGTTTCAAAACCATGATAGAAAAATTGCTTGCCTCTGATACAACATATACAACGGCTATTTTGGTAGATGAATATGGATCAGGACTGCAATATGATGCTAGTACCTTTAATGCTTATTATGGAAGTACTCCGATAACACAGAATACGACGGCGGATGTGTATTATACTGTGGATGAGTCTACTCATACTATAAAATTTTATATAAATACATCAGCTTTAACCAGTGACACAATTACTTATTATTTGGAAGTGGTTCCAGTAAGCAGTGATACGACGGTATCTTGGAAAAATACCGTATATCTGGAAGGATATACAAGTACGTCCACGAGTACAGTCGTGACGAATAGTAGTTCAACAGCGTGGGGAAGCCAAAGCTTTGCATACTTGTCTGTTTACAAGACATCTGTAGTAGACAATGTGACAGCAGCACTTTCGGGAGTAGGCTTTACTCTTTATAAGGCTACTGCCTGGGATAGTGTGCTCTCTGCAAACGCACTTTCATACAGCGTAGATGATGTCGTAGAATATGCGACTTCACAGTCTGATGGCTATGCGTCGTTCTATGAGGCAATAGAAGTCAATACGTTATATGTAATCGTGGAAGATTCCTCGACAACACCTGACGTGTTGCAGGCCAGCAATCCGGTGTATATATTGTTCTATTATGATACAAGCGATGCACCAAGCAGTACGCAGATAGATGCGCTGGAAGATCTTGGCGTGAGAGTTCAAACAATAACAATAAATAGTGGACAATATGCATATCCGATGGAAGTGGATATTGAAAATGAGGTGAAACAGACGGGGAGTCTGGAAGTTACGAAGGAAGTGCAGTACAACAGCGTGACCGACACGACTGCAGAAGGCAAGGAATTTGAAGTATCCATCTTTGCGGGCGAGTATGACGTATCCGCGAACGCGACCGCAGTAGAGACAAAGAAGATCACGATCGGAACAGATGGTACAGGAAGCACAAGCTTCACAGGTCTGACGATCGGGACTACCTACTATGTATATGAGACAGAGAATGGCGTGCCGGTAGGCACGAGCTATGGCTCTTATACAGTAACAGGAAGCGGGTCAGACTTTACACCGAGCCGGAATGCAACGAGCACAACGGTAGAGATCGTGAACAACGTGGTTGAGACGGGTTCGATCACGGTGAACAAGGAAGTGCAGTACAACAGTGTGACCGACACGACTGCAGAAGGCAAGGAATTTGAGGTATCCATCTTTGCGGGCGAGTATGACGCATCTGCGAACGCGACCGCAGTAGAGACAAAGAAGATCACGATTGGAGCAGACGGTACAGGAAGCACAAGCTTCACAGGTCTGACGATCGGGACTACCTACTATGTATATGAGACAGAGAATGGCGTGCCGGTAGGCACGAGCTATGGCTCATATATGGTAACAGGGAACGGCGCAGACTTTACTCCAAGCCGGAATGCTACAAGTACGGAAGTAAAGATCGTGAATAACCTGATTACTGTAGATATTTCGGTAATAAAAGCCTGGTCCGACGCGAACAACCAGGATGGCATTCGTCCAACCGAGGTGACGGTAAAGCTGTTGGCAAATGGCGCAGACACAGGCAAAACCGTAACGCTGAATGCAACCAATAACTGGGCAGCAGGCTTCACGAATCTCGCGAAGTATGCGAGCGGTGTAGCGATTAAGTATACTGTAGAGGAAGTAGATGTGCCGGCTGGCTATACAGAAGAGATTACTGGAACAGCGGCTGATGGGTATATTGTCACGAACACCCACATACCAGAAACAACGGAAGTCAAGGTAACCAAGGTTTGGTCCGATGCCGACAACCAGGACGGTATTCGCCCGACTGAGGTAATAGTAAAGCTGCTGGCGAATGATGCAGACACAGGTAAGACTGTAACGTTGAATGCGGACAACAACTGGACAGCAAGCTTCGAGAATCTTGCGAAGTACGCAAGCGGCGTAGCGATTGAATATACAGTAAAGGAGTCGAATGTGGCGAGCGGTTATACCGTTTCGATCACTGGAGACGCTGCAACTGGCTACACAATCACGAACACGCATACGCCGGAGACAACCGAGGTCAGCGGAAGCAAGACCTGGGATGATAGTGAAAATCAGGACGGCAAGCGTCCGGAGAGCATCACGATCCGCCTGTACGCGAATGGCATAGAAGTACAGAGCAAGACGGTGACGGCGGATGAGAACTGGAGCTGGAAGTTTGAGAACCTTGACAAGTATTCAAATGGCACAGAGATCAAGTATACGATTACCGAAGACGTGGTGACGGATTATACGGCTACGGTGACCGGCTTTGACGTGACAAACAGTTATACACCTGGCAAGACGAGCGTTTCGGTGACGAAGGCCTGGGATGACAGCAACAACCAGGACGGCATCCGCCCGGCGAGCATTACTGTGACACTTGTGAAGAACGGAACAGCTACGGATCAGACTGTGACGCTTTCAGAGACGAATAGCTGGACGGCTAGCTTCACGGATCTTGACGAGTATACAAACGGAACCAGAAACATCTACACGGTGCAGGAAGAGAGCGTGACTGGTTATACGAGCACGATCACGGGAGACGCGACGACCGGATATGTGATCACGAATACACGTACACCGGAAGAGACGAGTGTTCAGGTGACTAAAGTCTGGTCTGACGCGGACAATCAGGATGGCATCCGCGCGGACAGTGTAACTGTAAAACTGCTGGCAGATGGCGCGGATACCGGCAAGACGGTGACGCTGAACGCGGACAACAGCTGGACGGCAGGATTTACAGGTCTCGCGAAGTACGCGGATGGCAAAGAAATCGCCTATACGGTAGAGGAAGTAAATGTACCGGAAGGCTATACAGCGGAAGTAACCGGAACAGCTGCGGCAGGATTCACGATCACCAACACTCACATTCCTGGGACGGTTGTTGTGACCGGTACCAAGACCTGGTTCGACAATGATAATCTCAGCGGCGAGCGTCCGGCCAGCATTACGATCAATCTGCTGGCGGATGGCGAAAAGGTAGACAGCCAGACAGTGACAGCTGCGGAGGATGGTACCTGGACGTACAGCTTCGCGAATCTCGCAAAATATAAGGGCGGCAAGGAAATCACCTACACCATCACCGAGGAAGCAGTAGCTGGCTACACTACCACGATTGATGGCAGCAACGTGACCAACACCCTTGACACCGGCGACCTGACCGTGACCAAGACGGTAGCGGGCAGCGTAGTTGACACCGAGAAGGAATTCACCTTCACGGTAACGCTGAGTGATACGACCCTGAATGGCACCTTCGGAGAGATGACCTTTACAGACGGCGTGGCGACCTTCATCCTGAAACACGGGGAGAGCAAGAGTGCAACAGGCATCCCGGCAGGTACGACCTACACAGTAACAGAGACCTCTTACACAGAGGATGGTTATGTGACGACAGCAGCCGGCACCACAGGAACCATCGTCAAAGACGAGACCCAGACGGCAGCGTTTACGAACACCATCACCTCCGTCAAGATCAGCAAGGTTGACGTCACCACCGAGGAGGAACTCCCGGGTG
>JAJBVE010000108.1 GCA_020859995.1 Clostridiales bacterium | reverse complement strand
ACGGTGTAGGAATTATGTTACAGATTTCGCATAAATTCTTCTCCAGAGCCTGTTCGGACCTTGGCATTTTTTTAGGAGGAGAAAGAGATTACGGGATTGGTATGTTCTTCTTCCCGCAGGATGATCTGCAGCGCAATCAGGCAAAGAAAATGTTTGAGAGCATTGTGAAGAAGGAAGGCCTGAAGTTTCTTGGCTGGAGAAAGGTGCCGACGGTGCCGGAGGTGTTAGGGCATAAGGCACTTGAGAAGATGCCGTATATCGAGCAGGGTTTTGTGGAGCGCCCGAAGGATGTCGAAAAGGGATTGGATTTTGACCGGCGGCTGTACATTGTCTGCAGGATTTTTGAGCAGTCCAATGAGACAACTTATGTGGTTTCGTTTTCGAGCCGGACGATTATTTATAAAGGTATGTTTCTGGTCGGACAGCTGCGGACGTTTTTTACGGATCTGCAGAGTGAGGATTATGAGTCTGCGATTGCGATCGTACATTCGAGATTCAGTACGAATACGAATCCGAGCTGGGAGAGAGCGCATCCGTATCGTCTGATGGTACATAATGGCGAGATCAACACGATTCGCGGCAATGCGGATAAGATGCTGGCGCGAGAGGAGACCATGTCCTCCACTTATATGGAAGAGGATATGCACAAGGTGCTGCCGGTGATTAATGCGAAGGGCTCCGATTCCGCAATGCTGGATAACACACTGGAATTTCTGACCATGAATGGCATGGATCTTCCGCTGGCCGTGATGATCACGATCCCGGAGCCTTGGGCCAACAACGCAGTGATGTCTCAGAAGAAAAAGGACTTTTATCATTATTACGCGACGATGATGGAGCCGTGGGACGGACCGGCTTCGATACTGTTTTCGGATGGCGATATTATGGGTGCCGTGCTTGACCGCAACGGTCTGCGTCCGTCCCGCTACTATGTGACTTCCGACGGATATGTAATTTTATCCTCTGAGGTCGGCGTGCTGGATATCCCGCCGGAAAAAATTGTGCAGAAGGAACGGCTGCATCCGGGCAAGATGCTGCTGGTGGATACGGTAGCCGGCCGTCTGGTTGACGATGAGGAGCTCAAGAGCCGCTACGCGGACCGCCAGCCTTACGGCGAATGGCTGGATCGCTATCTGGTCGCTCTGAAGGATCTGAAGATTCCGAATAAAAAAGTCGAGACGTATTCGGATGAGATGCGGATGCGTCTGATGAAGACTTTCGGCTACAGCTATGAGGAATACCGTACTTCGATTAAAAATATGGCGGAGACCGGTGGCGAGGGTATCAGCGCCATGGGGATTGATACGCCTCTGGCGGTACTTTCGAGCAAGCATCAGCCGCTGTTTAACTATTTCAAGCAGCTGTTCGCGCAGGTGACGAATCCGCCTATCGATGCCATCCGTGAGAAGGTCGTGACTTCCAAGACCGTCTATGTCGGCGTGGAGGGCAACCTGCTGGAAGAGCATCCGGAGAACTGCCAGGTGCTGCAGATTCAGAATCCGATTCTTTCCAATACGGATATGCTGAAAATTAAAAATATGAAGGTGCCGGGCTTTAAAGTGGCCGAGGTATCGATTACCTATTATAAAAATACCGGACTGGAGAAAGCCATCGACCATCTGTTCCTGGAGGTTGACCGGGCGTTTCGCGACGGTGCCAACATCCTGATCTTAAGCGATAAGGGTGTAGACGAATTCCGCGTGCCGATCCCGTCGCTGCTGGCGACCTCGGCGGTAAACCAGTATCTGGTCAACACGAAGCGGAAGACCTCGATTGCTGTGATCCTGGAGACCGGCGAGCCAAGAGAGGTACATCATTTTGCCACCCTGTTAGGGTACGGCGCGAGCGCAATCAACCCCTATCTGGCACTGGATACGATTCATCAGCTGATCGACACGAACATGCTGGAGAAGGATTACTATGCGGCAGTCGAAGACTATACCAACGCGATTATCAACGGTATCGTAAAGATTGCGTCCAAGATGGGAATTTCCACGATTCAGTCTTATCAGGGCTCGCAGATTTTCGAGGCGATCGGCATCAGCCAGGAAGTAATCGAGAAATATTTTACCAACACCGTGAGCCGTGTCGGCGGCATCACGCTGAAAGATATTGAGGATGATATTGACTATCGTCATTCAAGGGCATTTGACCCGCTTGGTCTGAAAGAGGATCTGACTCTGGACAGTATGGGCTGGCATAAGTCAAGAAGCGGCGGAGAGCACCACCGCTATAATCCCTGCACCATTCATCTGCTGCAGGAGTCCACGCGCACCGGCAACTATCAGATGTTTAAAGAATTTACGGAGCTGGTCAATCAGGAAGAATCAGGCTGCATCCGCAATACGATGGATTTCATTTATCCGGAACAGGGCGTGCCGATTGACGAGGTTGAGAGTGTGGATTCGATTGTGAAGCGCTTCAAGACCGGCGCCATGTCCTACGGCTCCATTTCGCAGGAAGCGCATGAGACACTGGCGATCGCCATGAACATGCTTCACGGCAAATCGAACACCGGTGAGGGCGGCGAAAGTCTGGAGCGTCTGGTGATCGGGCCGGACGGCAAGAACCGCTGTTCCGCAATCAAACAGGTAGCATCCGGCCGCTTCGGTGTGACCAGCCGCTATCTGGTGAGCGCAAAAGAAATTCAGATCAAGATGGCACAGGGCGCGAAGCCGGGTGAGGGCGGTCACCTTCCGGGTAAAAAGGTGTATCCGTGGATTGCGAAGACCAGGCACTCAACGCCGGGCGTCAGCCTGATTTCTCCGCCGCCGCACCACGACATCTATTCCATCGAAGATCTGGCGCAGCTGATCTATGACCTGAAAAATGCGAACAGTCAGGCGGACATTTCTGTGAAACTGGTATCCGAGGCTGGTGTCGGCACCGTCGCGGCCGGCGTGGCCAAGGCGGGAGCGCAGGTCATCCTGATCTCCGGCTATGACGGCGGTACCGGAGCAGCACCGCGCAGTTCCATTCACCACGCAGGACTTCCGTGGGAGCTGGGACTGGCGGAGACACACCAGACGCTGCTGATGAACGGCCTGCGCAACAAGGTTCGCATTGAGACAGACGGCAAGCTGATGAGCGGCCGTGACGTGGCGATGGCGATCCTGCTCGGTGCGGAGGAATTTGGTTTTGCAACCGGGCCGCTGGTATCGATGGGCTGCGTGATGATGCGCGTCTGCAATCTGGATACCTGTCCGGTCGGCGTGGCAACACAGAATCCGGAGCTTCGCAAGCGTTTCCGCGGCAAACCGGAATACGTTGTGAACTTTATGAGATTTATCGCCCAGGATCTGCGGGAATATATGGCAAAGCTCGGCTTCCGCACCATCGATGAGATGGTTGGCAGGAGCGACCTGCTTAAGAAGATGGACAACTGCGCGAATCCGCGGGCGGAGCGTATTGACCTCAGCAATATCCTGAACAATCCTTACGCAGGCGGCGGACAGAAGGTGACCTTTGATCCGGAGCAGGTATTTGACTTTAAGCTGGAAAAGACCAAGGATGAGACGGTGCTGATGGCGAAGCTCGGAAGTGCGCTGGAGCAGGGCCAGAAGCGGAGTGTGGAGCTGGACGTTTCCAACGTGGACCGTGCATTCGGTACGATCTTTGGTTCCGAGATCACCCGGAGATATCCGGAAGGTCTCGAAGAAGATACTTATACTATCAAATGCCACGGCGCGGGCGGACAGAGCTTCGGTGCGTTTATCCCGAAGGGACTGACCCTGGAGCTGGTCGGCGACAGCAACGATTACTTCGGCAAGGGGCTTTCCGGCGGCAAGCTGATCGTCTATCCGCCGGCGGGTGTGCCGTTTAAAGAGGATGAGAACATCATCATCGGCAACGTGGCGCTCTATGGAGCGACCAGCGGCAGCGCGTATATTAACGGAGTCGCGGGCGAGCGATTCTGCGTGAGAAACTCCGGCGCGGTTACGGTCGTTGAAGGTGTGGGCGACCATGGCTGCGAGTACATGACCGGCGGACGTGCGGTGATTTTAGGCAGCGTCGGCAAAAACTTTGCGGCCGGCATGAGCGGCGGTATCGCCTATGTGCTGGATGAAAACAGCGACCTGTACACGAAGGTTAATAAAAACATGGTATCGATCGAGCTTATCACATCGAAATACGATGTGCAGGAGCTCAAAGAGATTATCAATGACCATGTAAAATACACGAACTCCAGGAAGGGCAAGGAGATTCTGGATGATTTCGGCGCATACCTGCCGAAGTTCAAAAAGATCATTCCGCATGAGTACAAGCAGATGCAGATGGCGATTGTACAGATGGAGGAGAAGGGCTTAAGCAGCGAGCAGGCCCAGATCGAAGCATTCTACGCAATCACCGAAGGACAGGATGAGTAAAGGGGGCGCGAATCGTGGGAAAACCAACCGGATTTTTAGAGTATAAAAGGGAAAATGATATCGAGACGGCGCCAATGGAGCGCATTCTGAACTTTAACGAATTCCATACCCCGCTGCCGCTGGAAAAGCAGAGGCAGCAGGGAGCAAGATGCATGGCGTGCGGCGTGCCGTTCTGCCAGGCAGGCATGATGATCGGCGGTATGGCTTCCGGCTGTCCGCTGAATAACCTGGTGCCGGAGTGGAACGATCTGGTTTATCACGGCAGCTGGGAGGAGGCTTATTACCGGCTGACCAAGACCAACTGTTTCCCGGAGTTTACCTCCCGGGTATGTCCGGCACTCTGCGAGGCTGCCTGCACGTGCAATCTTGACACGGAGCCAGTGGCTTCCAAGGCGAACGAGCGCGCGATCATTGAAAACGCGTTCGCGACCGGTTTGGTGAAGCCAAATCCGCCCGAAGTACGGACCGGCAAAAAGGTAGCTGTTATCGGCAGCGGTCCGTCCGGACTCGCGACAGCGATGCAGCTCAACAAGCGCGGGCATCTTGTGACGGTATATGAACGCAATGACCGTGTTGGTGGGCTGCTGCGCTATGGCATTCCGAATATGAAGCTGGATAAATCCGTGATCGACCGCCGTGTCGCTCTGATGGAGGCGGAGGGCATCACATTTGTGACCAATGCCAATGTGGGAGAAAATGTCAGCGCGGAAGAGTTACAGAAAGAATACGACGCGATCGTTCTCTGCTGCGGCGCTTCCAACCCGCGTGACATCAACGCGCCGGGACGTGAGGCGAAAGGCATTTACTTTGCGGTAGATTTCCTTAAGGCGACGACAAAGAGCCTGCTGGATTCGAATTTTGCTGATAAAAAATACATCTCCGCAAAAGGAAAGCATGTCATCGTCATCGGCGGCGGCGACACCGGCAATGACTGTGTCGGGACATCCATCCGTCTGGGTGCGGCTTCCGTGACGCAGCTGGAGATGATGCCGAAGATGCCGGATACCCGCGCGGCGAATAACCCGTGGCCGGTATGGCCGCGCGTCTGCAAGACGGATTACGGCCAGCAGGAAGCTATCGCCATGTTTGGACACGACCCACGCATTTACACGACGACAGTCAAAGAGTTTGTCATGAATAAAAAAGGCGAGCTTACTAAGGCAGTTCTGGTCAGCCTGGAGAGCAAAAAGGATGAGAAGACCGGCCGCATGATGATGGTGCCGATCGAAGGCAGTGAAAAAACTGTGAAAGCGGATCTCGTGCTCATTGCGGCAGGCTTCCTTGGTGCGCAGAAGTATGTCACAGATGCGTTTAAGGTTGAACTGAACCCGCGCACTAACGTGCTCACTGCACCTGGCAAATACGCTTCCAGCGTGCCGAAGGTCTTTACCGCTGGTGACATGCACCGCGGCCAGTCCCTGGTCGTGTGGGCGATCCGCGAGGGACGCGAGGCGGCCAAGGAAGTGGATCAGTACCTGATGGGCTACACGAACCTGTAAAAAGCATGCTGAAAGAGACATAAAGCTCCTGTCAGATCAGGAAAGCGATTATCTGCGAAAAATAAAAAAACGCTGTGCAGAGGTGTATCTGCATGGCGTTTTTTATGATGCGCAAAGCGGCATTAGAAAAGGATAATTACAGTTGACTTTTTCGAATTGGGGGGACTATAATTGCAAATTCCGGCCCATCGGCGTGAGCTTTCCGAAATGAGCGGCGTGTGAATT